>JAQXMV010000123.1 GCA_029013165.1 Oscillospiraceae bacterium
ATGGGGCTGTAAAGACCGTACTGAATCCAACGGGCGTAAATTTCATCGTTTTTGCTGCCCATGTGATGTCCGCCGATGTCATGGCTCCACCAGGTGTAGCCGATATTGGCCGCCGTATTGGTGAAATAGGGCTGAAAATCAAGGGACTCCCAGCAGATGATGGTGTCGCCGGAAAAGCCGAGGGGATATCGGTGGGAACCGGCCTGAGCGTATCGGGAAAGGATCAGCGGCCGCTTACCCTCGCCGGCGCTGGCCAGGTAGTGATAGTGATTCAGTGCCCAGAGGGGATCGAGGCCTTTCAGCTTTGAGTTTTTGCCCTGCTGCCAGTCGATCCACCAGAAGTCGACGCCCTGCTTTTCATAGGGCTTGTGAAGAATATTGAAATAACCGTCAACAAAATCGGGATCGGTGATATCAAAATTGATACACTTTTTGCTTTCGGGATCAATGCCCATTCTCTGCGCCATTTCCGGATACATGTCCTCAAAGAAACGGACGCCCTGTGCCGGGTGCAGATTGACGGTTACCTTGAAGTTCTTTTCGTGCAGCCAGCTCAGGAAAGCCTTATAATCGGGGAAAAGCTCCGTGTTCCAGCTGTAACCCGTCCAGCCGTCACCCTGGAGCGTGAAGCCCGGTGTGCCGGGAATGATGGATTTTTTGCCGCCGCTTTTTCCGAAACGCTCCTGCACATCGACCCAGTGCCAGTCCATATCAATGGTGGCAACGGTAATGGGAATATCCCTTTCCAGGAAGTTGTTCATCAAGTCTATGTATTCCTGCTGGGTGTAGGCCTTGTATCGGCTCCACCAGTTGCCTAAGGCATATCGCGGCACGAGAGGGACTTCACCGCAGAGAGAATAGAAATCTTTCAGGCAGGCGCGATAGTCATGGTTATAGGCAAAGTAATATTCGTCCTTTTCTGTTTTGGGCCTTTCTTTGATGGTGCCGTCGTTGCAGAGAAGGAGACTTTTCGTGTCGTCCAGGACGGCGACGCCGTCTCTTGACATGATGCCGTCCTCGAGCTTGATGGCGCCGCGGGCCATGTCCAGCGTGCGGTAGGTACCTTTGAGATTGCCGGTGTCATATTTTGTGAGGTTTTTGCCGCCGCGAAGAGAAATGCCCAGCATTTTCTTCTTTTTCGTGTCATATTTGAATACGGTTTTTGCCGTGATGAGGATAACCGTATCGCCGTCCTCAATGACCTTGAATTCCGGTTCGTCAAAGCAGCGGCAGAAAACGCTCTGCGTAGGCTCGTCGGTGAAATGACCTTTGCGGTCAATCTCCACTCTGAGAAGCCGGGATGTCAGCAGAGAAAGGCGGACATTGTTTTTGATCACGGTGAATTTCTCATCGGTTTTGCTTTTGCTCTCGTGATGAAAGGTCTCACGGAAATATTTACAGGGTTCATTCATTGTTTTCTTCAGCTCCCATCAGATTTGATTATGAACACATATATATTATAGTATTTGTCAGCATATTTCAACTTGACTGACAAACTTTCGGCAAAAGGCACAAAAACGGCATTGGTTTTTCTACGCTTCGGAGAAGTGCCGAAAGAAGAAAAACTGTGGAAAAATGTGCGGCATTATGATAAAATGATCGTTAGGTATACTGAATCAATCATTACATAACGGAGGAAACAAATGGAAAACAAAAAGTATGTACCGAAAAAAGAGTCCATGACCTTTGCCATTGCGGCTCTCGGTCAGGGACTTGTCTATAGCTGTATGTCCAGCTATGTCACAGATTATTATATGAATGTTCTGGCTCTTGACGCGATGTTCGTCATTCTTCTGATGCTCCTTGCCCGCGTGTGGGATGCGATTAACGATCCCCTTATGGGCATGATCGTTGACAGACGAACCACCAAGCACGGCAGAATGAAGCCCTACGCTGTGGCCACGGCCATTCCCATTGCGATTCTGACCATTCTCATGTTTGTCAATCCCGGCTTTGATGTGCAGAATAAGTCGATTTGGCTTTATGTCTTTGTTGCCGTTGTCTATGTCGCCTGGGGAATGATCTATACTGCCAGCGATGTGCCTTTCTGGAGTCTGCCAAATGTCATGACGCCCAATCCCGCAGAGCGTGCCAACATCATCTCCTACGGCAGAACCGTTGGCGGTGTGGGCACGGCTGTGACCGTTGCGCTGCCGATTATCGTGGGATATTTCGTTGCCGGCCGTGATAATGCCGATGTGCTGAAATACGCCATCATGGCCATATCCATGTCCCTGATCGGTATGCCCCTTTTCTCCACCTCTTCCTTTGCGATCAAGGAGAGAATCGAACTGCCGAACTCACAGCGGAAAGATCCCGGCGAGCCCTCCACGCTTTCACGAATCTTCTCCTGCAAGCCTCTGATGCTCGTCGTGCTTTCGGGTATCCTTTCTTTCGGAAGATATATGCTTCAGGCCGCCGCACCTCATGTTGCGCGCTATGCCGGACTGTATATCGGTATTGATCCTGCGACGGCAACCGTGGAGCAGATCAATAAAAACATCTCCAATGTTCAGTTGATCATTCAGGTCTGCGCGGCCATCGGTATGTTTGGTGCCATGATCTTCATGCCCAAGCTCTTCAAAAAGTTCGAGTATAAGCACATGATGATCGTTTCCTGCTTCGGCGGTTTTGTTGCCAGCATTTTTACGCTCATCATCGGCTGGACGACCAAAAATCTTCTGATCTGTATTCCGTTTATGATTATCTCCGCCATTCCTCTCGGCGTCATCAATGTGGTTTCCTATGCCATGGTTTGTGATTGCCTTGACTACATGGAGTGGAAAACCGGTTTCCGCAATACGGCTCTCGGATCCGCCTGCCAGAGCTTTGTCAATAAGTTAGGTAATGCGTTTGGCACCGTTGCAATTATTCTGATGTATATGATCGTCAATATTGATGTCAGCAAGCTCAATGTCGGTTCCGGTCAGGCTGTCGTGGAGGCTGTTCGTAATCTGACCACCACACAGAATTTTGCCATGTTCTCTCTGGTGACGATTGTCCCGGGAATCAGCCTGGTGCTCTGCGCCATTCCGCTGTTCTTCTATGACATCGTTGGCGACAAAAAGAAAAAGATCACCGAGGAGCTTGCCGTTCTCAGAGAACAGCGCGGCATCACCATCGGCGAATAAACGGTTTCTTACCATAATCATTTTCTGCAAAAGTTTACGCTCACTGAATCGGCGATTCAGTGAGCGTCCTTTTGCAGTTGCAATGTCAGTTGACCACATTGACGGGTTGGCCCTTGAGAAAAGCCTCAATATTGCCGCGGAAAATATCCATCAGCCGGCTTCGTGCTTCAAAGCTCGCCCAGGCGATGTGGGGTGTGATCAGGCATTTGTCACAGTCCAGCAGGGGATTGTCGCTTCTTGCCGGTTCCACACAGAGCACATCAAGTCCTGCTCCGGCGATCACGCCCTCGTCCAGAGCCTTGCGAAGATCCTGTTCGCAGATCACCTGACCCCTTGAGGTGTTGATCAGATAGGCGGTGGGCTTCATTTTTTTCAGAAAGTTCATGTCTACCAGACCGTTGGTTTCTTCCGTCAGGGGACAGTGCAGAGACAGAAAGTCCGATTGACTCACGACTTCGTCCATAGAGAGGAAGTCCACCCGGCCGAAGCCGCTGTAGCTTCGGGTGTTGGGCGAATAGGCGATCACCTTCATGCCGAAAGCGTTGGCGATCTGTGCCACGGCAGAGCCGATTTTGCCGAAACCGATGATGCCCATGATTTTGCCGGCCAGCTCGCTGATGGGTGCTTTCCAGTAGCAGAAGTGCTCGCTTCTGACCCAGTCGCCGCTTTTGACGCTGTCATTGTGCAGTGCCACATGGTTTGCCATTTCCAGCATGAAAGCGAAAACCAGCTGCGCCACACCGTCAGTGCTGTAAGCGGGAATATTGGAAACGGGTACATTGGCCTTTCTCGCGGCGGCGATGTCGATGACATTGTAGCCCGTGGAAAGGGTAGAAATGAATTTCAGCTCAGGCAAAGCCTCTATGGTTTCGGCGGTGATAGGGGTTTTATTGGTGACAACGATATCCGCGCCGGCACACCGTTCGACGATTTTCTCTTTGGGCGTTATATCGTAAACCCTATAGTCGTCCACATCATTTTTCAGCCAATCCCAGGATAAATCGCTGGGATTTTCGGCAAATCCATCTAAAATTATTAATTTCATAGCATCCTCCACACATAGATTTCACATTGATAGTATATCATATACTCATAGATATGTCACTAAGTTAAAAATTTTTTCTCATTTTCCGACGGAAAATGTGTATTAATTGTAAAAATAAATTTATTGTGAGGAATTTTGTGAAAATCTGTTGACCTAAAGCCGGTTTTATTATAAAATATAAGGGTATATAATAGAATTACTGTATAATTGTTCCAATTCAAAAGGGAGTGAGCTTTTGAATAAAAACAAGAGCAGAAGCTACCGGCTCAATCTGCTTGCCTTTATTTGCTTTACCCTTGCCCTCGTTCTGATTGTTCTGCTCAGGGTCTTCCGGAATGAAGATTTTGTGCTTTGGTATAACCGATATGTTGACACGCTGGCCTCCTATGAGATCTGGATGCAGACCTACGGCGCAACCTGGATATCTGTGGTCGTCATTCTTTTCAATTATACGCTGAAGGCCCTGGTGCCCTGGTTTCCTATCGTCTGTATCTGCGTTGTCAGCGGTGTGCTTTTCAAATGGTACTGGGCCATTGCCATTAACCTTGCCGGTCTTGCCATCCTTTTCACCATCAAGTTTTTCTGGGGACGGCGTTTCGGGGGAGGCAATGCGGAAAAAATTCTGGAAAAATACGATAATGCCCATCATTTTATCGACAGCAGCAAGCTCGGCTCCGGTGTGGTTCTGTTTATGCTACGGCTATTGCCGTGCATGCCGGTCAATTCCGTCAGCCGCCTTTACGGCACCACGGAAATCCCCTATGGGCGCTATATGCTCATCTCGGTTCTGGGCTTTACCTATAAGCTGTTTTCCTATACGATAATCGGCAGAAATGTCTTTGATCCGGCTTCGGCCAGTTTCATCGTGCCGCTGATTCTGTTATTCATTTTCTCCGGAATTGTCCTTTTGTCCCTGAGTGGTGCCATTGGGATTTTCGGAAAAAAAGAGGAAAGTGTTTAATATTACCTTATTATAAAAGAAAGGTTGACAAATAAAAATGGCAAATGTTCAAGAAATGAGAAAGCTCCTTGAAAGCAAGAGCTTGAGCGAGAGCTTCTCAAAGGTTTACACTGAGGAGTCGTTGGCTCTTCAGCATCAGCGTTATCTGGAGGTTCTAGACAGCTTTACCGAAGTTTTCGGAGATGATGCGCAGGCAGAGGTTTCCCTCTTTTCTGCCCCCGGCAGAACGGAGATATGCGGAAACCACACGGATCACAATCACGGTTTGGTTCTTGCCGGCGGCATCAGTCTTGATGCCATTGCCGTGGCCGCTAAGCGCGATGACGGAATTATCCGTATCAAGTCAGCCGGCTATCCGATGGACGAGGTGGACTGCAGCGACCTGGAAATCAAAGAAAACGAAAAGGGCCGCAGCCAGTCTATTATCAGAGGTATCGTAGCCCGTTTCACCCAACTGGGCTATCAGGTGGGAGGCTTTGATGCCGCCACGGCGTCTCAGGTGCTTTCCGGCTCCGGACTGTCTTCCTCCGCGGCTTTTGAAATACTTGTCTGCACCATGCTGAATCATCTTTATAACGGCGGCCGGCTTGACCCCGTTGAGCTGGCAAAAATATCCCAGTACAGCGAAAATGTTTATTTCGGAAAGCCCTGCGGCCTGATGGATCAGACGGCCTGCTCCGTCGGCGGTTTTGTCAAGATCGACTTTAACGACACGGCTAAACCCGTGGTGGAAAAGATCGACTTTGATTTCGGTAAGTCCGGCTATTCCCTGTGCATCGTGGACACCAAGGGCAGTCACTCCGATCTGACCGATGAATATGCGGCTGTGCGCAGTGAAATGGAGGCTGTTGCTTCTTTCTTCGGCAAGGAAGTGCTTCGTCAGACGGACAAAAAAGCCGTCCTTGAAAATGCCGGTGCTCTGGCAGAAAAATTCGGCGAAAGAGCCGTGCTTCGCGCCCTGCATTTCTTCGGCGAAAACGAAAAGGTCGAAGCCCAGGCCAAGGCGCTGGAAAGCGGTGATTTTGACGCTTTCAAAGCGTTGGTCATCGCCAGCGGCAGATCTTCATATATGTATAATCAAAATGTTTTTTCATGCAAAAAACCGACCAGTCAGCCCCTTTCTCTTGCGCTGGCTGTCAGTGAGCAGATCCTCAGCGACAAAGGCGCATGGAGGGTACACGGCGGCGGTTTCGCCGGCACGATCCAGGCTTTCGTCCCGAATGAATCAGTGGAGGAATACACAGGCGCTATGAAGTCTATCTTCGGCGACGACTCCTGTTATGTTCTTTCCATCAGACCTTTCGGCGGCGTGAAAATATATTAAAATAACATGGTTAAAGGAGATTCGTAATGAAAAGATTAATTAACTCTGTTGTAGCTTTCGTACTGTGCTTTTGCATGATTGCTTCAACCACAGCTTTTGCTTTTGCGGCTGATCTTGCGAAGCCTGCAACGATCAAGGTCACAGCTGCCACCGACACCAAGATCACACTGAAGTGGTCCGCCGTCAAGGGTGCCACCGGCTATACTCTTTATCGGCGTGATTATAACATGGATAAAAAAGGCTGGGACGATTGGAAACAGGTGAAAAAGGCGATTACCTCGACCTCTTACACCGACAGAAACCTGAAGGCCGGATATAAGTATATCTACCGCGTCACACCCTATTATAGAAAGAATGTATTTTCTGACTATGAATACGGTGAAACCTCAAAGCAGGTTGCCGGCGTTACGAAACCCAAGCAGGTGACGGGACTGAAAAGTATTTCCGTCGGTGACCGTGAGCTGGTTCTCGGCTGGAACAAAACCGACGGCGCCAGCGGCTATCAGATCTATCAGTATGACGCAGCTAAAAAGACATGGGTCAGACTGGGCGTTACCAAGGCCATCAAGTTCACCGTCAAGAACCTGAGCCCCTATACAAGCGTAGCTTTCAAGGTCAGAGCCTATCATCAGATCAACGGCGTGACCTACGGTGATTTTTCTTCCACACTGAATGTCACCACGAAGCCGGACGATGTCAGAAACTTTAAGCTCGCCAAAGCTTCTCAGAATTCCTATACCCTCACATGGTCAGCTTCCTCCGGCGTAACCGGTTATCAGCTCGGCAAATATGACAAGGAAGAGGGCGCATGGAAGGTTGTCAAGACCATCAGCGAGAGATCCTATACCGTGAATGGCCTTTATGTCGGCGATTCCGATCTCTATAAGATCAGATCTTACATAAAGACCGCTGACGGCAAGTATGTCTACGGCGTATGGTCAGAAGCCGTTGTCGGCGGAACGATCCCCAAGGCTCCTCAGAATCTGAAAGCTGCAGCCAACACCGACCTCGGTCTTGCTCTGACCTGGGATGAGGTGGAAAATGCCGCCGGATATGAGGTTTATCTCAAGGAAGGCGACGGCGCATGGCATTATCTGGGTACGGCCAGATCCAATAACTTCACTCACAATAATCTCACTGAAAAGAGATTCTATACTTATAAAGTTCGTGCTTTCCTCGGTTCAACGGACAACAGAATTTACGGTAACTTCGGTAAAGAGGTTCAGGTCTTCTATGAGCCTGTTGAGCTTCCCGAAAGCCCCTATCCCGACGACTGGGATGAGACCGGCGTCATCGGTTATCTCTATGACCCCGATGAGCAGTGCTTCTACACAGCCGCCGACCCCTGGCAGAGAAACTTCGGTTATAATGAGCTTTACGATAACACTGCGTTCCTGATTGCGATATTCATTGAGACCAAGCGTCTGAAATTCAACTACGGCGGTAAGGACTGGATGATCCAGATCTGGAAGGGACAGTATGGTTATGTCCTTTACGGTGCGGAGATCGGCGTATATACCAAGGATCCCGACAGACAAGTCGAGCACTATGACTGCGCTTCCGATGATGACAAGCTGATGATGGAAATGACCGTTTATCAGCAGCAGGAAGTAATGGGAACAAAAGTCTGGACCAAGGCTTTCCATCGTCCCTATAATAAGGAGTGGTGGATCACCGGTTTCGTTCCCGGAAACAAGATCGGCAGACTCAATGAGATCCGAGTTCTTGCGAGAATCACCATGAGGGATTACGATATGCTCAATAAGGTCAAGGCAGAGCTTGAGAGAAATGAGCTTGAATACATCGTCAACGGCCTTGATATCACCTTTATCTATGAATAAGATTTCATGAAAGCTGCGGCTTTCTGCAGTGGCCCGGTCGGACAGAGTATCTGTCCGGCCGGCTAATGTTTATATTCTGTTGAAGCCTTGTGACGGTAGCTCTAACAATTAGTTACAGTTTTGTCACAAATCTTGACTTTTTTACGCGGTCAATATAGAATATAATTATCAAATGATGAAAGGAGTTGAAATCATGTTAGCAATTGTTGCATTCCTGTCTGATATTTTTTACTTCATTCAGAAATTCTTCAAGGATATCCTTGCCAAGATCACCGGCAAAGAGGAAACTGAAACCGAACCTGCTGCATAATAGTTTTACATAATGAGTTTTCAGGCCGCTGTACTTTCGGGTACGGCGGCGCTTTGCTTTTTGTGGTAGGGCAAAAAAGGATATTCAATTCTCCGTAATAACCGGTCTTGCAGCAAATGAACCTCCAGAGAGGCATTTTGTCAAAGAGAGGATTTTCTTCGCCGGAGATATTGATTTTCACCCGGTAAACTGATATAATATTAAATCAATATGTAATCAAACTCTATAACGGAGGCAAAGATATGAAACGCACAGAAATTGTAAAACTCTACCGTGACGCCGCAAGCTATACAGAGGGAACTGTCAAGGTCTGCGGCTGGATCCGCACCAACAGAGACTCCAAGTCCCTCGGCTTCATGGAGCTCAATGACGGAAGCTGCTTCAAGGGTGTTCAGGTGGTTTTTGAAAGGGATAAGCTGGAAAACTTCCAGGAGGTTGCCAAATACAATGTCGGCACTGCCGTCATCGTGGAGGGTAAGCTCATTCTCACGCCCGAAGCCAAACAGCCCTTTGAAATTAACGCCGAAAAGGTAGAACTGGAAGGTGCCTCTACGCCCGATTATCCGCTTCAGAAAAAGCGCCATTCCCTCGAATATCTCAGAACCATTGCCCATCTGCGTCCCCGGACGAATATCTATTCGGCTTCTTTCCGGGTGCGTTCCGTTGCCGCCCAGGCGATCCATCATTTCTTTGAGGAAAACGGTTTCATTTACGCCCACACCCCGCTGATCTCCTGCAGTGACTGCGAGGGCGCCGGTGAAATGTTTCGTGTTACCACGCTCGACATGAAAAATCCGCCGCTGACCGAGGAGGGGGAGATTGATTACAGTCAGGATTTCTTCGGCAAGTCCGCTTACCTTACGGTTTCCGGTCAGCTTCAGGGCGAGATCATGGCACAGGCTTTCGGAAAGATTTATACCTTCGGCCCCACC
>JAQXMV010000124.1 GCA_029013165.1 Oscillospiraceae bacterium
CACCGACTTTGTTAGCGGGCGCCAGACCCTTTTTGCTGGCCAGGCCGCTTCTGGCGTAGATCAGACCGGCATAGCCCTCGGGCAGTTCCATGGCCAGTCCCGTGGGAATCAGAGCCGTTTCTCCTGCTCCGATTTCAACAGGCGCCTGGGGCGCCGCATAGAGGTCAGCGCCTGCAGCACAGGCACTGCCGTATGACGGGACAACGGCTGTGTCCCTGAGCTTTTTGATTTTGACATCATACTGCACTTGTATCACCGTCCCATAATATCACTTCGCCCGTTGCCAGGCTCTTTTTCACATCAATGATGCGCTGATTGGAGGAACCCTTGAACCGCAGGGTCAGATTTTTCAGTTCCTCCACGAATTTTCCGTCCACAAGAATGTCGATATTCTCCAGCATACCCATGGTGATGCTGCTGTCGCAGAGCCGGCCGCTGAGCAGATCTTTCTCGAAGTCATAGCCGGTGTAACACCAGACATCTTTCTGCGGATAGACCGCCTTGACCTTCTTTAAGACATCTACCAGCACAGGCTGATTGTGGGGATCAAAGGGCTCGCCGCCCAGCAGGGAAAAACCGCGGATATAGTCGGGACGCAGGGACTCAATGATAGAAGAGAGCACTTCATCGGTGAATTTTTCACCGTAATTGAAATCCCAAGCCTCACTGTTGAAACAGTTTTTGCACCGGTGGGTGCAGCCGCTGACAAAAAGGGAGACTCTGACGCCCGGTCCGTTTGCAACATCAAAGCGCTTTATCGTTGCATAATTCATGGTATACTCTCTCCCTTACAGATGGAGCACTCTCGACTTGATCTCTTTGGTCTTGCCCACATTCCAGAAGTTTTCACCTAAGTAACCGCAGGTTCTTCTGGTGACATTCATCTTTCTCTGATCCTTGTTTCCGCAGTTGGGGCATTCCCACTCCAGATCGTCGTTGATCTTGATCTCGCCGTCATAGCCGCAGACATGGCAGTAGTCGCTCTTGGTGTTGAACTCGGCATACTGAATGTTATCGTAAATGAACTTGACAAGCTCTTCGAGAGCCTCCAGGTTGTGTCTCATGTTGGGGATTTCCACATAGGAGATCGCGCCGCCGGAGGAGATGGTCTGGAACTGACTTTCAAAGCGGAACTTCTCGAAAGCGTCGATATTTTCGCGGACATCCACATGATAGGAGTTGGTGTAATAGCCCTTGTCAGTGACATCCTCGATGGTGCCGAAACGGGACTTGTCAATACGGGCAAAGCGGTAGCAAAGGCTCTCCGCCGGCGTGCCGTAAAGGCCGAAGCCGATACCTGTTTCCTTCTTCCACTTCTCGCAGTGCTCTCGCATGGTTCTCATAACCTTGAGGGCAAACTCCGTGCCGGCCGGATCGGTGTGGCTGACGCCCTTGACCAGCTTCGTGGCCTCATAAAGACCGATATAACCCAGCGAGATGGTGGAATAGCCGTCATGGAGATATTTTTCGATGGTCTCGCCCTTGCCCAGTCTTGCGATGGCGCCATACTGCCAATGCACGGGGCTGGTGTCGGAAATAACCTTGTGCAGAGCATTGTGGCGACACATGAGTGCGTCAAAGCAAAGCTGAAGTCTCTCCTCGAGAATCTCAAAGTATTTCTCCTCGTCGCCCTTGGCCAGAATGCCGATCTGGGGCAGGTTGATGGAGACGACGCCCTGATTGAAGCGTCCCTCGAACTTATAATTGCCGTTTTCGTCTTTCCAGGGAGAGAGGAAGGAACGACAGCCCATGGGTGAAAAGACATTGCCCTCATAGTTCTCACGCATCTTTTTGGCGGAGATATAGTCGGGATAGAGTCTCTTGGCGGAGCACTTGACAGCCAGCTTGGTGATGTAATCATACTCGCCGCCCTTGAGACAGTTGTGCTCATCGAGAACATAAACCAGCTTCGGGAAAGCGGGCGTGACATATACGCCCTTTTCGTTTTTAATACCTTCATAGCGCTGACGAAGAATCTCCTCGATGATCATGGCGTTTTCTTTGATATATTCGTCGTCTTTTCTGAGATTCAGGAAAAGTGTCACAAAGGGAGACTGACCGTTAGTGGTCATGAGCGTATTAATCTGATACTGAATAGTCTGAACGCCGGAACGCAGCTCGTCTTTGAGTCTGTCATTGACGATCTGATCAATCTGCTCCTGAGAGAACTTATCGCCGAAAGCCTCGTTGAGATGATTGTAGAACTTATCTCTGCTCTTTCTCAGATATTTGCCCAGGTGGCTGATATCCACGCTCTGTCCGCCGTACTGGCCGGAAGCAACGGAGGCGATGATCTGCGTCATGACATTGCAGGCAACCTGAAAGCTTTTGGGGCTTTCGATCAGCTTTCCGTTCATAACGGTGCCGTTATCCAGCATATCGCCGATATTGATCAGGCAGCAGTTGAAGATCGGCTGCAGGAAATAATCGGCATCGTGGAAATGAATGGCGCCCTCGTCATGAGCCTTGGAGATATACTCCGGCAGAAGCACACGACGGGTCAGATCCTTGCTGACCTCACCGGCGATGAGATCGCGCTGTGTGGCGGCTGTAACGGCGTCCTTATTGGAGTTTTCCTCCATAACATCCTTGTTGGAGTTTTTGATCAGGCTGAGGATCGAATCGTCCGTTGTGTTGGCCTTTCTGACAAGGGCTCTGTTATAGCGATAGATGATATAGGCCTTGGCCAGGGCGAATTTGTCGATCTCCATCAGGGCAAACTCTACCATATCCTGTATATCCTCAACAAGGATCCTTTTTTTCTTTTTTGCGCTTATGCTGTCAGCAATGGCCTCGATCTGCTCGTCGGTAGCGCGCTCATTTTCATCCACTGCATCATTGGCTTTTTTCAGGGCCACAACTATTTTTGTACGGTCAAATTCGACCAATGAACCGTCTCTTTTGATAACTGTCATTTCTGATTTCTCCTTTCTGATCTTTGCGGTACGGGTTCTATGATACAATATATATTGTGGTTTGTCAAGGAAAATATCGCAAAATATTGTATAATTTTTCTGACGCTTGTGCAACAGATGTTGCATTGCCGACAAAAGACACCACAGATATTCCGATCTGACACACAGTGGCAGGCGCAGAGAAATCCATCCATTCCCTGATCACGGAATGCAAGCGAAAAAAATACACGACCGAGCCTTTCGGCCGGCCGTGCAGAGATGATAAAGAGATTATTCGATAGCTTCCAGTCTCTGTCTGAATTCCTCGATTTTTTCCTTGCTGTACATCTTGGAGAGAACAGCCATACCCATATTCGGTGTAAAACCGAGGCTCAGAGCAAGGCTCTTCATGGGGTGATTGACGATCTCAGGGCAGAGCTCGTTGACGATTTCCATGACCTGGGGATCTTTCATCAGTACGCTGAATTTGGTGTCGAATGAATACTTGG
>JAQXMV010000125.1 GCA_029013165.1 Oscillospiraceae bacterium
AATGCGGCATCGGCAAGGTCAACGCCGCTTCGGCCACGGCTTTTCTCATCGCCAATGAGGGCGCGGAAATGATCCTGAATGCCGGTCTTTCCGGTGCGGTGCACCGCCTGAGAAGAGAGGATATGATCGCCGCCGAAAGCCATGTGGAGTGCGACTATGACCTGACGGCCATCGGCTATGGCCCGGGCGAAAAGCCCGACGGCCAGCGGTATGTTTACCGCGCCGACGAAAGGCTCCTTTCTTATGCTTTGCAGAGTCCCGGCATCCTAAAAGCCAAAACCGGAACCGGAGATATTTTCCTGACGGATCCGGTGAAAAAGGCTTATTACCGCGATACTTTCGGCGTCGAAGCCTTTGACATGGAAACGGCCGCCATCGCTTCGGTCTGCGACAAGTGCGCCGTGCCGATGCTTTCCCTGAGAAAGATCAGCGACGACGCCGACGACAGCTCCGTGGAGGATTACCGCGAAATGAATGTCAGACAGGAGACCTGCCTGACGGAGCTTCTTTTCAATGTGATGACAAGATTGCTCAGCGATCAGTAAAAAAAGCAGGGGACTGCCGACGAATGCGCCTGAACGCATTTCTCGGCAGTCCTGTTTTTTATGCTAAGCGCAGCGGCAAAGAAGCTCGCGGCCTTTGCGGTGTCCCGATTGAAAAAGAATTTCCCAAATGTCATGAGATTGCCGAAAAATATCCCTGTCACCCCTTGAAAAAAGCATTTCAAAATAGTATAATTGATATAGTTTATTAATATTGAGGAAGTTTGGCCTTTTTTTCGTGCGGAAAGCGTGAGAGGGCCGATTTGAAAGGAAACGGGATCCATTTTGAAAGCAGATTTACATTGTCACACCAAACTCTCAGACGGTACGCTGGGCATTGACGACATGATCATTCTGGCAAAAAACAGCGGCGTTACCACACTGGCAATCACTGACCATGACTGTCAGGCCGGTAATGTCAGAGCCTCCCTGATCGGCGCAAGACACGGCATTACCGTTATTCCTGCGGTGGAATTTTCCGCAACGGACAGCAAGAGACATGCCAAAGCGCATATTCTCTGTTACCTTGCCGACACGCCTGAAAGACTGGAGGGCTTGTGCAAGAGCAACTCCGAGAAGAGAAAAAGAGCCGGTAGGATCATGATTGCCAAGGTGACGAGTAAATTTCCCGTGACGGCCGAGCTGATTCTCAAGTGCGCCCAGGGCTCGACCAATATCTATAAACAGCACATTATGCAGGCACTCATGGAGTGCGGCTACACCACCTCGATTTTCGGTGATCTTTTCCGGATGCTCTTTACTTCCGAGTCGCGGATCAATATCCTCATGGAGAGCACTTATCCCGAGCCGGCCGAAATCATCGAGGCCATACACGAGGCCGGCGGCATAGCCGTTCTGGCGCACCCGGGCTTTTATGATAACTTTGAGCTTCTCGAGGAGCTGATCCCTCTGGGTCTTGACGGCGTGGAGGTATGGCACCCGAAGAACACCCCCGAGCAGCAGGAGCTGCTGATAAAAACCGCAAAGAAGCATGACCTGCTCATGACCGGCGGCAGTGATTTCCACGGCGGCTATAACGCCGAGCCTGTCAAACTGGGCGAATACGGACCGGACGAGGATCATGTGGCACAGCTTCTTGCCTATAAGGCGAAAAGGCGCAGACGTCAGAAACGAGAAGCCGCCGCTGCCGCCGCAGAATAAAAAACAACACTGGACGGAGAACAACATGAGCGAAAACGATGTCAGAATCTATGTCAGCAAAAAAGAGATGAATCATGCCGGTGATTTCAGCGGCAGCTTTGACACGATCAATACCCACCGTGCCAACGGCAATATCGACAAAGCCCGCCGCTTGGGGGCTGTTTTGGCGACCATCACGCCCACGGGAGACGAGGGACTGGTGGTTGACCTGAAATCTCATCTGGCGTCGAAGTTCTTTGTTCAGGATATCCTCTATCAGATCAAGGTGCTTTTGGTTTTTGCCTGTGAGACCATTTTGCAGATGGATATTCCCGTGGAGCTTCTGTCGAATACGGCTATCGCCTCTATGTATGACGCCATCGAAACCGCCTCACCGGGCTTTTACAGCAACATTGCCAACGGCGCCGCTTTCACTTTCTATTATCTCGCCGTAAAAAAAGGCGGCGATCTCTCGGAGAATATCGGCGAAGCCTTTGCCATGCTCTGCGGTGTGAAGAATAAGGACAGCTTCATTCCTGCCGGCAAGACGGTGTGGAATATTGCCGTTGACATCGTGACGAAAGAAATCGAAAAGGCAGACTTCAGGGATATCTGAGGCGATGTCGGTACCGCCCGGCGGCGTAAAACATAAGACGCCGCAATATCTGCTGTGCGGAATCAGTATCTTTGCGCAATTAGTGGAAATGATTTCAATATGGACTTTTGGTTTGTATGTTCTGATGTCGAACCGACAGTGAAAGTTATCCGTTAAAATGTAATCAATGTGTCATTCCGTTCAATTTATTATCTCGCCGTAAAAAAGGCGGCGATCTCTCGGAGAATATCGGCGAAGCCTTTGCCATGCTCTGCGGCGTAAAACACAAGACGCCGAAATATCTGCTGTGAAACAGGCATAACTCTGACGACAAAAGACCAATATGTATTTCAGGCGGACTTCTACCATAAAGTCCGCTGTTTTAATAAAAAAATCAGCCGCCGGAAGCGGCATTTTGGAGGAAGAATATGAAAGTCAAAGAAATTCAGGAAACACTTGCTGCCGAGGTAATGTGCAGGCCGGATCTGCTCGAAACTGAGGTGCATTCTGCCTGTGGCAGTGACATGATGAGCGATGTGCTGGCCTATGTCAAGGAGCAGGCGGTTCTGCTCACGGGTCTGGTCAATCCCCAAGTGGTGCGTACGGCAGAAATGATGGATATGCACTGCATTGTTTTCGTCAGAGGAAAAAGGCCGAACCTCGAAATGATAGAAATGGCGGCGGAGAGAGATATGGTCATGCTCTGTACCGATATGGAAATGTTCACCTCCTGCGGAAAGCTCTATGCGGCCGGACTGAGGGGAGGCAGCGCCCGGTGATGGATGAAAAAATTACACTGCATTATGATGTACCGGGCGATGACTTCACCAGGGCAGGCGCGGCCTCCGGCGATGTCAAGCGCGCCCTGAAGGCCCTGGGTATATCGCCGCAGGTGATCCGAAATGTTGCTATCGCCATGTATGAGGGCGAGATCAACATGGTGATTCATGCCGGCGGCGGGCAGGCGGATGTGGAAATCACAGGCGACGCTATCCGGATGGTTCTGGCCGATCAGGGCCCGGGTATCGCCAATCTTGAACTGGCCATGAAAGAGGGCTATTCCACGGCTCCCGATAATATCCGCTGTCTCGGCTTCGGAGCAGGCATGGGTCTGCCGAACATCAAAAAATATACCGATGAATTTACCGTGGAAACACAAGTGGGTGTCGGTACCACCCTTTATATGACGGCATTGATCAAATGAATGAGAAAAACAGCGCAGGAAAGGAGAAACCATGGCTACTGTATTCCACTCTGTCAGACTCGATGACACCAAGTGCCGCGGCTGCACAAACTGTATAAAACGCTGTCCCACTCAGGCGATTCGCGTGAGAAATAAAAAAGCATACATAATTTCCGATCGCTGCATTGACTGCGGAGAATGTATCCGGGTGTGTCCCCATCATGCCAAATACGCCGTCAGTGAAAGTCTCAGCGAGCTTGAAAAGTATCAATATAAAGTGGCGCTTCCCGCGCCGGCTCTTTACGGTCAGTTCAATAATCTTGAAAATGTTGACTATGTGCTGACAGGACTGAAAAAAATCGGCTTTGACAGCGTCTTTGAGGTTTCCAAGGGCGCGGAGCTGATCTCCCATGCCACGAGAATGATGCTGCAGAACGATGAGCTGAAAAAGCCGGTCATTTCCTCAGCCTGCCCGGCGGTTCTGCGCCTGATCCGAACCCGTTTCCCTAATCTGCTCGGCAATCTTTTGCCCTTATATGCTCCGGTGGATCTGGCGGCCGTGATGGCCAGACGCAAGGCCTCAGAGGAGACGGGACTTTCTCCCGAGGAGATCGGCGTCTTTTTCATCACACCCTGTCCGGCCAAACGGACAGCTATCCGGCGCCCCCTCTGCTATGAAAGAAGCGGCACCGACGGTGCCATTGCGATCAAGGATATCTATCCCTCTCTGGTGCAGGTAATGGATAAACTGCAGCCCGAAGAACTGGAGCCGATCAATGATTCGGGCATTATCGGTGTCGGCTGGGCCAGCAGCGGCGGCGAAGCCGCAGGACTGCTGAACGAACGGTATCTTGCCGCCGACGGCATTGAGAATGTGATCAATGTCCTCGAGGAGCTGGAGGATGAGAAGCTCAATGATCTGGAGTTCATCGAGCTCAACTGCTGTACGGGAGGCTGTGTCGGCGGCGTTCTGACCGTCGAAAACCCCTATGTTGCCAAGGCGCGTCTGCAAAGACTGCGCAAATTCATGCCCGTATCCTGCAATTCTTTGAGCGAGGATTATGATCTGGCGGAAATGGGCTGGACCAAGGAGCTGACCTCCTCACCGGCCATGAAGTTAGCTGACAATGTGATCAAGGCCATGCACATGATGTCGAGGCTCCGGGAAATAGAAGCCTCTCTGCCGGGACTGGACTGCGGTATATGCGGTGCTCCCTCTTGTCACGCCCTGGCCGATGACATTGTGCGCGGCTATGCCGAGGAGTCAGACTGTGTACTGAGTAAAATCAAAGTAGACGGCAGCAAAAACGATGACTGGCTGCCGGCACCTTTCCGAATCAAGGTGCTCAATGAAGAAAACAGCGGGAGTGAGAAAAATGACGGTTCGTGAGCTCAAAGATAAACTGAATCTGGAGATTCTGTGCGAGGGAGACATGACAAGGGAGATCAGCGGCTGTTACAGCGGCGACCTGCTCTCATGGGTGATGTCCCGCCTGAGAGAGGACGAGATCTGGCTGACGGTGATGGGTAATATCAACGCAGTGGCTGTGGCTGTCCTGACGGACTGCGCCTGTATAGTGCTGACGGAAAAGGCGGCTCTGGACGAAGCTGCCCTGATCAAAGCCGAGCAACAAGGTGTTTGCATCCTGACCGGTGAACAAAATGCCTATGAGCTTTCTGTGGCCGTGGCGGAGCTTTTGACATGAGGCTGAAATACGATCTTCATCTGCACTCCTGCCTTTCCCCCTGCGGCGACGGAGAGATGACGCCCTATAACCTGGTGAACCTTGCGAAGCTGCTGGGCTATGATATCATCGCCCTGACCGATCATAATTCCTGCCTGAACTGTCCAAGTGCCATGGAGGTCGGCAGACAGATCGGCCTGACGGTTGTGCCCGGTATGGAGCTCTGCACCGCCGAGGAAATTCACTGTATTTGTCTGCTGCCGGATCTTGACAGAGCTCTGGCTTTCAGCGAAAGAATCCATCAGCTGCTCCCACCGGTGAAAAACCGCGAAAAAATCTTCGGAGAACAGCTTGTGATGGACGCAGAAGATCATACCATCGGCAGAGAGGAACTGCTTCTCACGGCTGCCTGCGCCGTGAGTATTGAGGAAGTGCCGTCGCTGATGGAAGAATACGGGGGAGTGTGCTATCCGGCTCATATCGACAGAAGCTCCTACAGTGTGCTTTCCGTGCTGGGCGATTTTCCCGCCGGATTACAGGTGAACTGTTATGAGTTGACCTGTGCCGCCGATGAAAAGGCCTATCAGGAGCAATACGAGATACTGAGGTCGAAAAAGCTCATTAAAAGCTCCGACGCCCACTATCTCGAAAATATGACCGAGGCAAGGTTTACTGTCGATCTTGCAGAAAATACGCCTGCGGCACTGATTGAGTATTTGAAAGGATGAGAAAAATGACAAGACAGGAAAAAGCCGGTGAACTGTTCCTGGAGGGCTTCAACTGCTCCCAGTCGGTTTTCACCGCTTTTTGTGACCGTTTCGGTCTCAATGAGGAAACAGCGAAAAGAATATCTGCCGGCCTCGGCGGCGGAGTGGGCAGAATGAGAGAGGTCTGCGGCGCCGTGAGCGCCGCGGCCATGGTGCTCGGCTCCCTCAGAGCCGGGGTAACCGGTGACGACAAAGAAAGCAAGAAAGAAAACTATGATCTGGTTCAGGAATTTGCTCGCCGCTTCGAGGCTATCCATTCCACGGTCATTTGCCGTGAAATGCTGAAACGCCCGGCTTCTCTTCAGGAGGGGACCTTACCGGAAAACCGAACGCCGGAATATTACAAGAACCGTCCCTGCCTGAAAGTGGTTGAGGACGCCGCCGGAATACTGGAAGAGATGATAGGAGAATACGAGAAGAAATGATGAGGCAGGAAGTCGAGCTGATCGAATATTCACGGGGTGTTGACCGGGCAAACTGCATGACCCACGCCGCAGCGGCGGTGCTCAGTGTTTTCGGTGGGGCGCTGCTCTTCATGAAAGCCGAGGGTTTTCGTCAAATGTTTTCCTCGGTGATCTATTCCCTTGCGATGGTTGCGGTTTACACGGTCTCGGCTGTTTATCACGGATTGCCGCCGGGAGAGAGAAAACGCAAAGCCCGACTGGCCGATCATTGCACCGTACCGGTGCTCATTGCCGGAACGGCGACGCCCTGCGCTCTGGTGACCCTGTATGAATTAAGCATACCCCACAGTCTGGTGGTGCTGATTCTCGGCTGGGGATGCACAACTTTCGGTATCATAACACGCATTTTTTTCTTTCAAAAGCTCAAAGGTGTGACCATGGCCGTCTATATCTTGTCCGGTGCTGTGATGCTTTTCTCCGCTGTGCCGCTGCTCGGGCAAATCAGCCGAGAGGGTTTTGCCGAGCTGTGCATAGGCTGTGTGTTTTATCTTGTCGGCGCGGCTCTCATGGGCCTCGGCAGGAAGAAAGAGTGGCTTCATGTGATTTTTCATGTTTTCGTTGTCATCGGCAGTGCCGTTCATTTTCATGCTGTGCTGACTTATGTTTTAGGGTGAATATAAAAAAGTAACCGCCGGTGACAGGCGGTGTTCATAAAAAGAAGCGAATCCTCCCGATGGCTTGCAACATCGGGAGGATTTTTTTGCATGAGTATGTTTTGTCAAATACAGTTTTGGCAAATATCTTAGGAAATCTTTAATCTACCGTTTTCGTTTTCTTAATCGCTCTCTCGTTTGCGGCAAAGAGTAATAACACAAAGCCCAAGAGTACAAATGGTGTAATTTTAAAAGTAGTCCATGAAGCAATATAACCAAAGGATAACTGAGCGAGAAAGCCGACGGCATAAGCACCGGCCATGTGATAGCCTGTGATGTCTGCGCTATAATCCTTGCCGAAGCGTGAGGGTACACTGTGTAAGACGCTCGGGAACACAGGGCCGAACCCGATGCCGATAAGCAGTAAACCGAGTATAGAGGTACTGCCAAAAGGCAAAGCCAGAATAATCATACCGAGGAAGGATATGACAATTCCACCCCGTATCATGTTATTGTCATCGACCTTTAAAGAAACGAAACCGGATATAAGCCGGCCGAGCATGATGCCGCCGTAATAAAGGGAAATCCATCGAGCGGCCTTGTCGGGACTTTCACCGAAAGCATTTACCAAAAAAGTGGCGCCCCAAGTGCCTAAAAGAAATTCCATACCGCAATATAAGCCAAGAGAAAGAATACTGGTTTTCAGTCCCTTGGTTTTCAGAATTTCAAAAAAGGATTTGTTGGGTGTTTTCAATCCCGCATCGGCTTCTTCGGCTGCCGTGTCCAGCTTTTTCCACTTATTAATAAAAATGGCAACGATCATGGCAATAAGAAACTGTAACAGCGCAATGACACGAAAGCCGTTGCGCCAGCTGCTGCCGTCATTCAAGAAAAAGGAAAGAATGATGGGGCTGATCGTGACACCGACACCCCAAAAGCAGTGCAGCCAGTTCATGTGACGGGTTTCATAGTGAAGCGAAACATAATTGTTAAGTGCTGTGTCGATAGCACCGGCTCCGTAACCGAGCACGATGGTAAAGAACATCATCACCCAGATATTGGGGCTGAAGCTGATTCCCAACAGACCGGCAGAGGTGAGGAGGGTAGAAACAAAGGTCACTGTCGGTGTGCCGAATTTTCTGATGACCTTGCCGGATAAGAAGCTTGCGCCGCCGGTACAAAGACCTGTAATGATGCTGTAAAGGGAAGCGAAGCTCTCCTCAACGCCAAAGTCAATGTGAACAACGGGCCATGCCGCACCGAAAAGGGAATCGGGCAGACCTAAGGATATAAATACTACATATATAACGGCCAATATTGTTATCATAATATACCTCTTACAAAATCTCAATTCATTTGTCCGACTTCTGTATCCCGATAAAAGCGCTCACAGGCGCAGAGGAAACTGCCAAAGTTTCGTGGTGTCACGATAAGGGCAGATATTCTTCCTTGAGTGCTGTTCTGATTTTGGCGAGATCCGGAACGAGTACGGCCATGCCTCGGATCATGGCGTTTCGGTAGCAGCCGGAAGCCGGGACATAATGGGTGGAAACCTTCAGTCCTTTCAGGGCCGGAGCATATTTCAGAGAGTATTGCATGATCTGGCTGTTGCTCATGTCGGTGGTGATCAGCGGAAGAACAGCGTTGACTATCGCGAGCAGGTCGGAGGGGCTCTTTCCTCTCATTTTCTCGATCACAGAAAGAATCACCTTTCGCTGGCGGTTGGTTCTGCCGAAGTCGCTGTCAAGATATCGGATGCGCACATAAGTCAGCGCTTGTTCACCGTCCAGATGACACAGGCCTGCCGTGGCTGAGCCGCCGACAATTTTCGCTTCGTCTACCGTTAACTTGATGTCCACGCCGCCGACGGTGTCGATAATCTCCCGGAAACCGTCAAAATCCACCTCTGCACAGCCGTCGACGGTCACGCCGAAATTGACATAGAGGCTTTGCTTCAGGAGGGGGAATCCTCCGAAAACATAGGCGGCGTTCAGTCGGTTGTCAGAATAGCCAGGGATCTGAACATAGAGATCGCGCAGGAAAGATATCATGGAAAGCGCATTGGTTTCCGGATTAAAGGAACAGAGAATCATGGTGTCAGAGCGCTGTCTGCCCTGTCCGGGACGCCTGTCCTGACCGACGAGTAAAATATTGATCAGGCTCTCATCGCCGAGACCTTGCTGTTCTTCCCAGGTCACTTCTTCAGGATTCAGTTCTTCCCCTTTCACATTTTCGTCCGTTTCAAAGAATTCTTCTTCGGCCGGAATGGTGGAAAAATCATCGGCGCGCTGAATTTTATTCAGAAAAATATTGGCCGTGATCAGCAGGGCTGACAGAAGAACGACAATAACGGTCAGCACAATCGCTCCGGTTTTAAGAATTTTTTTCACAGATCTCTTCCTTTCAGTCGATAATTCCGTAATATCGCATCAACTCTACTCGCTCTTTGCCGATTTTGACGGCGGCGGTCGGTTTGCTGGTAAGGCTGGATTTGGTTTCTTTTCTGTATTTGATGATTCGGTCAGCCCAGGCGGCAGGGAGCAGATAGGGAGAATTTTTCAGATAAGGATATTTTGCTTCCATGATTTTGCGCGGAGGAAAAACGGAATGCAGTAAACCGGCTCGTACCGGGGCTCCTTTTTCACTTTTGGCTATGGCATTGAGTGTGAAGCCGCTGCTGTGTTGCCGACTCAGGCTGGAACTGCCGTATACGCCCGCAGAAAGCATATCCTCCAGCAGTGGAGTTTCATCGGCAGTCATATCGAGCAGCCAATGAGCAAGACCGGCTGCTTGCGCATCAAGACCAAGATGCTTCTGTGCAATTTTCAATATCGCTTCCTGGAAAGCGTCAGCCCGAACGGCCTTACAGTCCGCCATGATTTTTCCCCAGTCAATCAGGTGGCCGTATTGATTGGCATATAGTGTGATGTCGCATACCTGACGAATCCCGAAACCGCTGTGGATAAAATGCTTGAAGCAGTGGAGCATCATATACAGCATATTATCGGTGTGTGAAAGGGTATAAATATCTCTTCCGTGAATGGTTTGGGTTATTTTGTCCTCAAAGCAGCGAGAAAAAAGTGCGTTCATGGCGCTGAAAGTCTCGGAACGAGAGGAAAAGAGTCTTTGGTGCAGTTCCAGATGCAGGGGATTGTCTGTGCCGTAAAAGGCTATTTCGTCGACATTGTCCGCCGATAGATTGTGGTCGTAGGGAACATCTTTTGCTTGCATGCCCATCTGCGAGATTATGTCCACGGCCTTTTCTGTTTCCTGCGGGCATATGAGGATATCCTCATCACCGGAGGGGCGGCAGTCAGGGTTCGGATAAAGGCTGCGGCAAAGCAGACCTTTTATGAGTATCGGTGACACACCGCCGTCTATCAGACGGTCATAGATCTGCAGAAATTTCTCGGTGCGCATGGTCTGCAGCAGGACAATTTCTCTGGCACGCTTGCGAAAGAGATTTCCGCTTTCCCCGTCGAGGGCTTTCACGCCCGGGCAGGAATAGACCGCATCAAGAACCAATGGCAGCACTCTGTGCATTTGTGCCATGGAAAAAACACTTTTCCACTGAGAGGGAGAAATATCATCTGCGTCTTTCAGGATCTCTCCTGAAAGAGCGCAGCGCACCGACTTCAGAAAAATCATTTCAACCGTGTTCATGTTTCACCTTCCGCTTATTTCGTATGGTACGGATCAGATACAGGCTAAGGCCCCATGCGCCGGCGCCTGCCAGGGCGCCGAGGGTGTTTGTGAGGATATCGTCGGTTTCCGCAAGGCCCAGAGCAAAAATCCACTGTGCGCTCTCGATGATGAACCCGAAAGCCGCGCCGAAAAGCAGAGACAGAAAAGCCGCTTTTTTGAGCTCGGAAACACCAAAAACATCGGGAAGCAAAAGACCGGCCGGAAAGAACAGCAGCATATTCATCCACAGCATACGGAGGATTTCCGGGTTGCGGCCTTGCGCGAAGCGAATGAGCTGACGAAAGGGCAGAAGTGACACTTCACGCATGGTAGGCTCCCGTGAAAAGAGCGTGATCGTCAGTGCCGCACCGCACCACAGCAGAAAAAGGCAAAGAGACAGCGGACGAAAAAGTCCGGGCGCTTTTGCCGAGAGCAGAGCCCTGACAACTGTCCAGAGGATCACGGCGAAAAACAGGAGCAGCAGGGTTTGGCTGATGGGCATAGAATAAATTTTCAGGTACATTTAATCAGCTTCTTTTGGGTGGGATTTGATTCATAGAGTATTGACCGAATGGCGTTAATGGTTTCTTCCGAGAAGAAAAATCACTTTTTGACGCATACTTTTCAGATAGGGAACAAGAAGGCTTTTTGCATATAAATAGATATCTCTTTCCAGGAGAGAGGCGATACCGAAAAACGCGGGAACAGTTATGAGACAACTGAAAGCTGCCCAGAGAACAATCCGGGGATAGGTGGATAGGGAAACATGGGAAAGGAACCATCTCAAGCCGACGGAAAACACCAAGAACAATAGAATGTTGACAATCCACCGACGATAAGTTTTCCATGGGCTGCGATTCAGAATTTTCCTGTTCGCATAGATGATCATATCGTTTGTGCGATAAAGCAACGCCGCAATTGTGCCGAACAAAACGCCGTAAATTCCGAAGTAATGGACGCCGATTAACGACACGATGAGATTGATCGCCGATTCCAATACGGTGCGAAGCTGGGTTTGTTTGAAATGGCCGGCAAATTTAATGACCATATTAGAGGATTCACGGCCGTTGTTCATGAGATAGGTGGCAATGAATAAATAGGGCAGATAGGCGTCAATATAGTTGATATCAGTGACGCCTGCCGTATAGCGTCTCAGGAAAGGGAGGATAAAGGCACCGGCCACGCAGTATAAGGAACAGACAAGAGCCATGTTATAGACCTCGAAGGTATCATGCATGCGAAGATACTCTTCTTTGGATTTGGTGTTAAAGCTTTGCCCCAGCTTATATTGTACACTGCCGTTGATGGTTCCGATGGCTGTGCTGACCATGCTGAAAAGCAGGGAATAAAGGCCGTAAACACTGACCACTTTCAGATTATCCAGAATAGAGAGAATCAGCATATCCGTGCTGTTAAAGATCATGGCCGAAATCTGATGGATAAAGGCAGAGTTCCTTTTGCTCAGTGCCTGAAGATTGGGCTTCACTTTCAAATTCAGCCAAGGATAGCTCCGGTGAACATAGAGGACATATATCACAGATGTCAAAACGGAATAGCCAAAATACATGGCCTGAATGACGACAACATTGCAGCCGAGATAAAGCAGCGTTATTTTTGTGATGCTGATAAGAATATTGATGACAGTTGATATATTGGTCTCGGCATAGTTTCTGCCGTCTGCTTTAATCAGCATCAGATATTTGGCCTGTGTGAAATATCGGACAACTCCTCCGAGACCGCCGAAAGCCGTTACGGCAAAAACTGTCCAAAAGCTGAAAGATGATTTCACAGCCAGCGGAAAAATAATGCTGACAAGCAGCACGCCGACGAAATAAATCACACCGGTGCGTCTGTAATAATACTGTGTGGCAGCCAGAACGCTGTTGGTTTCAACGGTAGCCTTTCGACCCACAGTGCCGTAAAGTGACTGCAGGGCGGCATTTCCCACCCCGGCTTCCAGGAGAGCAAAATAAGTGAAGATTTGTGTCACGGTACTGATAAGGCCGTTGGCTTCCGAGCCGAGATTCAGCAAGACAAGACGCGGAATAATAACGCCCAGGGCAACCGTAATCAGTTGCCCTGCGAAACCGCTTATGATATTGTTCAGGCTTTTGTTTTTGTTCATGGTTGTTCCTTTTTCTTACAGTTCAAAACTTGACTTTTGATTGAGTATTGTTTCAAACGCCAAAGTTAACTCCATTTTACATTGATTATATTCTTCTTTTGATGCAAAAGCACCGTCATTTAAGCAAATGGTTTTATACTTTTGGCTTTTTATACAACTCGCTGCTTCCATATAGGAATTGGGAAGATAAAAATATTTTCCTATACTGTCTTCACTTGTAGGATGAAATTTCCCTGAAGATATCTGCCAATATTGCATCAAAAACTGATTTACATCTTCTGCCGAACGAAACTTATGACTGCTGGTGTTTATTAAGCAATTTTCCTCTGCATTCCAAACATCTGTGAAAGTTGACTTTAGATACGGAGCCATTAAATGAGAATACTCAATTCCGGGAATACCGAAAAATACATACTTTAAATTTCTCAATCGAGTTTTAATGTTGCCGTTATTTTTGCTTATATATTTTACGATATTCCTTTGATAATCAGACTTAGAGAAATTCCTGTTTATTACGGTCAAATTATTTTTTAATATGTTGCTAAAAACATTATCTGTAGAATCGTAATAAAGAGGCAAAAACGAGACAAATTGTCGAGGTAAGCCATTCTGAAAAAAAAGATCTGATTCGGTAGGAGATATCAAGAATTCATCGTCATTAAAATATAGAAACTGCTCACTTAATCCTTCAATGCGGTGGATGTTCAATTCAATTGGATTTGCGCTGAAAGTAGGAAGAAAATCATGAGGAATATAATCTTCATGTTTTACAAAATGGAGTTTATCTGCATTTAAGTTTAGCCAAGAGGGGACTTGCCCGTTAGTAACAAAATGAATTTTCCTAATCCAAGGCGCAAACTTTTCAATACCTCTAAACCAATACTTTAATAAGCCCATATCACGATACCTTTCTGTTCGTGAATCTGTGTTCTTCTGAGGAGAGTATTGAGCACGTTCTTTTTGCCAGTCAGGATCAGCACCGTCTACCCATATTATTACAGCATCTATACAATCATGGTTGCTCATAATATCTATCCTTTCAATACTTTGCTTATTTTTGTCATTGCGGCTCTGAACAGACCTAAAATCAGCACAAGTTTTCTGCTGATCTCATCCGGATAAAGCAGAGCTCTTCTTTGCGCTTTGTTTAATAATTTGATAATCTGGTTGTCGGAGTAATCATCGGCGCTTTCGATAGCATTAGGAATGATTGTAAAGCTGCTCGTATTTTCATCATATTGTTCTAATTTCAGTTTTCTCTGGCGTATATGAACATATAGTATTTCTTCTTTTTTTAGTTTTCCGTTTGACAAAAAGCAACGATAGAGCTTTCCGTTTTTCCATAGAAAGATCTCGTTCTTTACTTGGTCATCAGTCCAGTTTTCTGTTTCATAGTTAAACAGAGTTCGACGAAAACGGCTTTGGAAAGGCTGAAGATCGCAGAAGCACTCAGGACAGAGCCAGGTCTTAATTTTCTCCTGTTTGAAAATGCGATTAATGCTGGTGTGTCTGTCTGTAGGCCATTCGTCAAAAATCCAATGGCGACTGTCGGAAAAGGCGTCTTCAAAGCATTGGGAGTATGTTTTGTCCGGTTTACGGTAAAGGGAATTAATTTCGGGACAATTGCGGAAAAGAGTGAAATGACCGAGACACAGGATTTTGTCATAGGTAGTTAGAATCTCTTCGGTAACAAAATTGCTGATTTTGCCGAAATACTGATCCAGATCGCAGTGCCCCCAAAAACGATACTCTTTCAGTTCCTCAGCAAATATTTCTCCAAAGGCCGGTCGAAAATCACAAATTTTATAAGGATAAGGCAAAGAAATAGGAAAGTCAAAATTAGACTGGATGCGGTTGCGGAAATCGTCAAATGAGCAATAAATAACATGTACATTTTCGGGATAGGGATGATAACTCCGATCATCGGTTATGATCATCCAGTCATAGTCGTTATTTTCTGAGCAGGTGCGCAGAAAAATATTCAGATAATTCGGAAGTGTTCCGAAATACGGAATTATAAAACAGGCTTTTCTATTTTGCACGTTCATTTTATACCTCACATTCGTCCGACAGCACGGTAAAATCTGCAGTATAGGCAATCGGTTTTCTTTTCGTCGGATAAAAGAAAAATGATTAGCCGAATTTTTTTTGTCATACTGATATAGGGACTATTTAGTATTTGCTTTCGATACTTTTGCGTAAAGGCTTTTATCGTTTCGAGTTCTTCGGTGTTTCCATCTTGACCGATCAGATGATCTATATTATACATCGCAGTGTCCCATGTTTTGCTCAGGCACTTCGGAAGACAGGACGGATACTTCTTTTCGATGAAAGTGGTGTTTCTCATCCAAGCGAAAAACCAGTCCATTTTCTTTTTGCTGTAAGATTGAGAAGTAATACTGTTTTCTCTCTGCAAATAAAGATAGATCTCGTCTTCAACCAGTGCAATTTTTCGGCAGCGTGAGAGCAAATCAAACATGATGGCTTCATCTTCATGTATTTTTCCGGTAGGGAACAGAATGTCTTTATGCACATCTTTTTTGTAAAGCTTGCCCCATGCACCCCAGCTTTTCATGGCAAAATAGTCGATGGCCTCTTCAAAAGTCATTTCTGCATTTGTGTAGTCAAGACCGTGGTTCATTACTTCTGCGTTTTCATTCACGCAGAGGTAATCACCGCAAACAATATCCGCGTCGGTTTCGATTGCTTTTGAAAATAAAATTTCAACTGCATTGTGGGTTATGGAATCATCTGAATCAATGAAGAAAAGATACTCCCCCCGGCTGGCGGCCATGCCGCAATTTCGTGCATCTGAAAGTCCGCCGTTTTTCTTGTGAATGACAAAAATACGGCTGTCGTTTGAAGCAAGACGATCGCATATTTCCGGACACTGATCAGGTGAACCGTCATCGACTAAAATAATTTCTAGGTTTTTATAGGTCTGTTCCATAACGGATCGAACACATTTTTCCAGGTAGGGCTGTGTCTTATAGACCGGTATGATTACCGAAATCAATGGCATAATATGATTCATGTTATTCTCCTCGAACTCCTCGCTTTTTTCTTATCAATATTCTGTATAATGCGAAAGGCAGATGCCTAAGTGTCAACAGCCGAATTGTCTGCCGGACACCGTGGCGGTAAGCTTTCCGGAGATGAGGATAATAGATTTTGAGACAGTGATGAAGCTCTGACACCCATGACGCCTCAAAAGAATCTGTAAGTGCGATTTCTGTCAAAGACCACATGATGCTTGCACACAGACGATCTGCTGCCAGCTCCTCAAGCTCCGGATATCTTTCCCTGATCCACTGATAATTGTTTTCGCAGTGCCGGTACCATGCGAGCTTCTTTTCGGAAAAAGAAGAGGTCGTAATGCTTTCCGGACGGCAGCGGTAGTTATAGATGATCTGATCCGTTACGGCGACGGTTTCACAGCGTTCCAGAATCTGCAGAACAATGGCCTCGTCCTCGTTGATCTCTCCGTCAGGAAAATAAAGGCCATCGTGGATCTCTCTGCGGTAAAGCTTTGCCCAGGCCGCACAGCCGTTGCGGAAAAAATCGGCCATAGCCTGTTGCTTGGTTAAGAGGCTTTCACCCTCCCGTTCACCGGGATATTTTCTGAGGATGCGATAACTTCCATCCTCCACTCTCTGATAGCCTCCGATGGCAAGCTGAGAGCCGTGTTTGCTGATAAGCCGGTAAAGAACACTGACGGTGTCGCATTCAAGCCAGTCATCGCTATCGACAAACAACAGATATTCGCCCTTGCAGGCTCTCAAGCCGGTGTTTCTGGCCCGGGAAAGACCGCCGTTTTCTTGGTGTATGACCTGAACACGGCTGTCGGATTGTGCATATTCATCGCAAATGGCTCCGGAAGTATCCGTCGAACCGTCGTCAATCATAATGATTTCAAGATTTCGATAGTGCTGGGCAAGAATGGATTCGACACACTCACGAAGATAATTTTCAACATTATATACGGGTACAATCACAGAGATCAATGGCTCTTCTGCTGTAATGTTTCCATTAAATTCTCCCATTTTTCCACGATCCTTTCCATGCTGAATTGATCCATATCCAGATCTGACTTTGATGAAAAATCAAGCCTGAGAGCATCGTCTTCGATCAGTCGGCATATTTTTGCACACAGATCCGTCAAATTATCCTTTTCCGCTAAAAAGCCGTTGACGCCGTCGCGGATGATATCCCGAGGCCCGGTCATAATGTCAAAGCTGACCAGCGGCAAACCGAAAGATTTTGCTTCCAGCAGAACCATAGGAAGTCCCTCCATGTGCGAGGTCATGACGCACATGGCACTGCGCCGATATTCCTCTGCCATATCGCGGACGTTTCCTCTCAGGATGATGTTCTGCTCTAAATGAGACTCTTTGATCATGGACTCCAGATTTTCTCTTTCGGGACCTTCTCCGCAGATGTGCCACTGCCAGTCGGGGTGACGAAGAAAGATCTCTTTGCCGGCCATGATGGCTCTGTCGTAGCCTTTAATCGGTAAAAGAGCACCGGCGGACAAAATGATCTTGGAATGGCCGTCGTAGGAAAAATCCCGGCGCTCAGCCGGATTCGGGATGACAATGATCGGAGCCTTTGTCCTGATATTGTCGGTGTAATTCTTTTTGTCGCTTTCCGTGAGAACCACGGTGGCATCGCCATGTTTGGCCGCGTAGCGGCGTATATAGGGGAAAAGGCGTGAATTCCATTTGTTAAAATAATTGCCGTGTTCCCAAGTGATGACCTTTGCACCGGTGCCGCGGCAGGCCGGTACGCCGTAAATGCCCATACCCATATCCACATTGATGACGATATCCGTCTCGCTGTCTCTGATCATGCGGTGCAGCTCACGGATGTGGTGCAGAACGGCGGCTTTTCCCTTGGCGGGAGAAAGCACGGTGTGAGTCACTTCCGGCGCTAAAGGGAAAAAGATTTCATTTTCGTTCATTTTCAGGCTGACCACGGTGACGCTGTGTTTGTCCGACAGGGTATTGGCTAAATGAGCCGTCATTCGTTCCGTGCCGCCTTTTCTTGACATATCGCCTTCCAGGAAAAATATTTTCATAGAATCACAAGCTCTCCAACATCTCTTCAACTGCTTTTACGGTTTTTTCGCGGCTGAAGTATTTTCCGCGCTCAACAGCCTTTTCCCGGTAGTGTCTGAGGAGCTCCGGGTTGCTGAGCATTTTTTTCATAACCGCATAGACGCCCTCGGCGCTGTTTTCGGTGACAATGCCGTATTCATTGTTTTCTCCGAGCAGCTCCTTGGCACCGGAACAGTCAGTACTGACGACCGGTGTGCCGACGATGAGAGCCTCTGTTACCGCGGTAGAGAAGCCCTCCCGGCGTGAGGAGCAGACATAGAGATCGCTTGCGCCGACATATTGGTAGGGGTTATCTTTGTAGCCCAAAAGAATGAAGCTCTTTTCCAGAGAGTATTCTTTGATTTTTTTCTCAAGCTCTCCCTGAAGCTCTCCGACGCCAAGAATATAGACTCGGTGGGGATAGCCTTCGTTCAAAAGACGACGGTGCGCCTCCAGCAGCCGGTCAAATCCCTTGGGATGAACCAACTTCGCCACAGAGCATAGTGTGATTTCGTCCGTGAGAAACCGTGGATCATCAGGAGATATCTTGGATTTTTCGATGATTTCTTCCGTCTCGTTGGTGTTATAGAGAACCTGAACTCCGGTCAGGCCGAGACTTTTCTCAAAGAGCTCTTTCACTCTTTCGGAAACAGCGATGATCCGATCAAAGTCTGCGTAGGCCTTTGTGGCCTCATCGGGAGAACGGAAACCGACAGACGCCAGCTTTTCATCGGCAAGCTCGATATGTACCCAGGCTACCCTTTTCATTTCCGGATCTGTGCAGCCGGAAATGATTCTTGAGGTAGGTCCCTCAAGATAAGATACCAGAATATCATAGTCTCCTTTGACGATTCTGCGATAAAGCCTTTCGGGTGAAAAGAACTTCATCAGAGTGGTGTTTCCGCGGAATTGCTTTTTTGCACCGGGAATATAGTGCACATGGCTTTTCAGGTATTGTCTGTTGACGCCCACATCAAAAAGCGTTTGTACCGTCACATCGAATTTTTTGCGGTCAAGATTGTTGGCAAGATTTACTAAAACTTTTTCCGCACCGCCGTGGCCGAGGTTGGGAATTAAAAAAAGTACTTTTTTCATTTTTTCACGCTCCGAAATGTGACTGAATATATGTCCATAGGGACATTTGCTTAAAACAACTGTCAAACACATGTTGGATTCGGTTGCCGTAGATGAAAAATCCCAAGTAGCCGATAACACAAAGAACGCTGAGAATCTGACGGTCTTTTCCGCCGATCTTTTTCAGCATCCACGGCAATGTGATGCACTGGGCCGGCAGAAAATAGTTTGCCAATCTGGCAAAGTAGTTTGCCGTGCCGAAAAGGCCGACGAACATGATCAGACCGTTGACCATTGCCATATTAAAGATCAGATTCTCCGATCGGTCCGAATCATCAAATAGCGTGTTCTTATAGAAAAATGACAGTCCGAAAGGAACGAGACAAACCAGCACGCGGAAAATATTCACACCCTCTCCGACGAAAGAGGCGGCGTCATAGTTTGCTCCCATAAGAATGGTAACATCGAGAATGGTTCCAATCAGAGAGTGCAAAGAAAATCCCAATAGGATGAATATCGCCGTATAGATGAATGTTTTGATGGACCACGGTCTGAAAAACAGCAGCGGTATGATCAGGTAAACAATGGAATAGGGATGAAACAGAATGCCTAAAACCAAGAAAACAATATATTTTTTCCATTTTTTTTCAATGGCTGCTGAGGTCGCAATCAGACACATGGCAGTGGCGACACACTGCTTGATGGCGGCAAAGGAAAAAATATAGAAACCTGTGGTAAACATCAGATAGACCGCCATCGGAAAAGAGTCGGAATATTTTCGCACAAACCAAACATAGGGCACGACCGTGATGTAAGAGTAGAACATAATATAGTCTTGGCTGGAAAATCCGATATCCTTGAGCAGAGCCGTCAGATAGGTGAAGCCAAGACCGCCGGCGAAAGTGGCACTGCCTGATTGCCAAAGTTCTCGAAATGAAGGCATTTGTTCAAAAATACCGATATAAGTAACGGTATCATTATACCAGGTGCGCAGACCGCCGTAGGTGGCAAGGACGATCATGAGTATCACCGTAAAGAGCTTTTCCTGCCGTTCGACGCCGTCGGCCGAAAGTTGCCGGTCTCTGCGGTTGATAATAAAAGCAAATAGGACTCCTACAGCGGTTAGAATGAATAGTTTTTTCAATGTGTTCTCCCTTTTAATGAATGAAGGCTATTTTTTGTTGTCCATAATAATTAGTTGCTTTTTCGACAGAACCTTGATCAATATACTCAGCAAAATGCCGGGAAAAATCATGGCTATGGTAAGCAGAGGCTTCTTGGATTCTTTCCAAATATTTGAAAATTTTCCTGCAAGGATAGAGCTTGAATCGTAATGAACCGCATTTTTGATTTGAAATTTCAGCGGAGCATTCAAAAAATCCATGCATAGCAGTCGGAGCTGAGCAAAGCTGTTGGGGCTGTTCCTATATTGTCGAAAAATATTGTTTGCCATGCCGTCAGGCTGATATTCAACGATGCAGGTAGGCTCGTTCATCACGAGAAAATCATATTTGAGACTGATTTTCAAGTGCATATAATGGGGATTGAAATTTTTTTCTCCGTTCAGTGTGGGCATAGGCGCCACAGATTTATATAGTTCGCTTCTGATAATCAGTTTTCTGTCGCCGTCTCTCAGTTTGTATTTTCCCACCATAAGATCTATCGGATTGACCGTCTTTTGATCCGGCAGGGGATCTCCTATGATTTTGCCGTCCTCATAGCAGTCCAGGGAATCAATTCCTGCAAGGGTATCGCTACCCTCACGATGCCATTTGTTTAATATCTTCTCAATGGCACCATTGGCCACTCGATCATCGGAGTCAATACACATTGCCAGTTCAGTGTCGAGATTTTCGATCGCCGTGTTATAAGCAGTATGCAGACCGCCGTTTTCTTTATAAATGTAGCGGATTTCAAAACCGCAGTTTTTTTGCTGTAGTTCTTTTACATATTCCACCGTGCTGTCTGTGGAACCGTCATCTATGATCAGCCAACAAAAATCCTTGCAGCTTTGTTGGCAGAGACTGTCATAAAGGCGCGGTAAAGTGTGCGCACGATTAAATGTCGGGGTAAAAACCGTTAACTCAGGCATGAAAAGATAACCCCCTTATTCTGGAAAAGAAGACCATCATACGGCATAATGTGCTAAAACCGCCGACCTTGGTAACGGTTCTCATGAGTTTGATCTTGCGTGAAGAAGAGTAATTCAACAATTCGGCGTTAGTCTTTAGTTCAGATATAATTTTTCTGCGCTGTGTAACATTTGGTACACAGCCTATATTGAAAAGTAAAATTGCATACTGATAGCTTACATAGGGCAGATAAAGCGTCCGTTCGTTCTGAGGGAGACTATTAATCAATTCTATGCAGTATTGTACATTGTTTTTAAGATCAATGAACTTTTTGAGGTTCATGCTGTTGGAAATGGAATTCCTGCGCTGTCTGTAGTTATAAAAATCAAAGTCAACATAAGTGATATGATCCGCTTTAAGTGCCAAACGGAGACTCCAGTCTATATCCTCCGAGCAAACACCTTGCCTAAAATTAAGCTCTTCTGCTTGAAAAAGAGAATGTCGGATTATTTTAATACAGGGACTTGAGATATATTTTTCACTTTGCAGGACAGCTTCTTTACCGTTGATATTGTCGCTGGGCGAAAAATAAGATTTTTGATTGTTGCCATTTTCATCAACCTTACTTAGATTTGTGCAAAGAACATCACAACGGAACTGGTTAATAAAATCGTTGATTCTTGTGAGCGCTAAAGCGTCTTTCCAGTAATCGTCGCTGTCCAGGAACATGATATACTCCCCGTCTGCCACCTTTATTCCATGATTTCTGGCTGCCGCAGCGCCGGCGTTCTGCTGGTGAATTACTTGAACTCTTGGATCGGAAACTGCATATTCGTCACAGATTTTCGGGCAGTTGTCAGGGGATTGGTCATCAATGAGTATCACTTCAAAATCTCGGAAACTCTGACAAAGAACGCTGTCTATGCATTGTCTGATATACTTTTCCGCCCCATATACGGGTATAATAATGCTGAATTTCATGGATTGTCCTTCCGTTCTATTTCTACTGCGGCAGGCGCAGCGACGATGGCGTTGGCGGGTACATCGTGTACGACGACACAGCCTGCGCCGATGCGGGCATTGTCTCCGATGGTAACATTTCCGATGATTTTGGCGCCTGCACCGATGAGCACATTGTCCCCGATTATGGGCGCTCCGTTTTTTCCTTCCCCAATGGTTACCTGATGAAATATTTTGCACTCTTTGCCGATGACGGCATTATGTGAAATGATGATACCGTAAAGACCGTGCGGTAATTTGGGAATCCCGGCAAAGGCTGCGCCGAAGCCTAAGTGCGTCCCGAGAGAAGCATTGTTGAAGGCATCACATTTTTTGATGTAATAGAGGCGATAGAGATTGCATATACGGCTCAGGCCGCCTTTGTTTTCTGAAACAACGGCATTTCGTCTGCGCCAGTATTTTTTTTCATCGTAATGCTGCAATCTTGCGCGGAAAAACCTTTCCGTAAAACTCAGATCGTCCAGTTCTTTCATAATATTTTCTCCTTATATTTCGAGCGCTTCCAGCGTTTTCCCGACCACAGCGCTTTTCTCGAATCTTTCCTCCATCAGGCGCCGTGAAGCACGCCCCATTTCCTTGCGTTTCTCCGCCGGGAACTCCATAAATTCTGCCAGGGCATCGGTCAGTGCCTGAGGATCTCTGACGGGACAGAGAATACCGCTTTCACCCGGTAACACCGCTTCCCGGCAGCCGGGAATGTCGCTGGTGATCAGCGGCCGTCCCGAGGCGGCGGCCTCCAGCAGGACATTGGACATGCCCTCGTGATAGGAGGGCAGAACAACACAGTTCGCCGCGGCATAGAAAGGTGCCACATCGCTCTGATGGCCGTGATAGTTGACGGTTTTCTTTTCCGCTGCGGTGGTGAGTTTTTCGGCATACGCCTCCTCGTCAAAACCGCCCACGATATCGAAACCCGCTCGGTCGCCGTATTGGCTCCTGATCTTCTCGGCGGCGAGAAGAAGCTCGTCTATGCCCTTTTCTTTCATGATCCTGCCCACAAAGAGAAAGCGCACTTCCTCTTTGTCGGGATAGGGAAGATAAGGGTGCTGCTGCAAATTGATTCCGGCTCCGGGTAACAGACTTTCCTTCCCTTTGGGGATTACGCCTGATTTCGTCAGGGTGTCAAGATTTCCCTGGTTTTCAAAGAAAACCTTCTTTGCTCTTTTCAGAGCCAGACGGTATAGGGTCAGCACCAGCTTCTTGATGAAACCGCCGTTCTCGATGGCGGAACCGAGGCCGGTGATGTTGGCGGCATAAGGCAGATGAAGCAGTCGGCAGGCAAGGCCGCCGTAGATATTGGGCTTGATGGTGTAGGTGACTGTCAGGTCGGGCCGCAGACTGCGCAGGAGCTTGATATAGCGAAAGAACAGGCGAAGATCCGTCACCGGGTTGATTCCGCGGCGGTCAATGTCCGTCTCAATGAAATGCATACCGTCTTCTTTCAGCTTGTCCACAAATTCCCCGTAGGGCAGAGAAATGAAAACCTCGTTCCCGCGGCTTTTCATTTTCAGAAGCAGATCGCGGCGGAAACGGTAAAGTCCCACATCGTTGTTGGCCAGAATCAGTATTTTTTTATTCTTTTTTTCTTGCCGGCACGCCAATATAAACGCCCCTCTCCTCTATGTTTTTCACGACGGCGGCGCCTGCGCCGATGACGCAGTGGCTGCAGATACAGATGTTGTTTTTCACCGAAGCGCCGATGCCGATGTGGCACTCCCGGCCGATATGAACGGTTCCGGCCAACAGGGCTCCGGGAGAAAGATGGGAATAATCGCCGATGATATTATCATGCTCGGCAACGGCGCAGGTGTTGATGATGCAGTGCTTGCCGATCTGCGCCATGGGATTGATCACGGCGCCGGCCATGACTGCCGTGCCCTCTCCGATGCTGACGCCGTATCCGATCTGTGCCGACGGATGAATCAGGGTGGCATAGGGCAGGGGATATTGCTGTGCGATTCGGCGGCGCGTGCCGCCGTCGCCGATGGCAAGGAAAAACTCCGTGTTGCCGTCGTTACAGGCGGGAGCCTCCTGACTTTTTCCGATCACAGGCAGTCCCATGACAGAGCCGCAGGCCTTGTCATCGAGAAAGACGATGTGCTGATAGCCCATTTTCATGGCGATGTCGGCAATGACTTTTCCGTGGCCGCCGGCTCCGATAATAACCAGTCTTTCTTTCATTGTTCCTCTTCCTTTGTTCCGGTGAATTCTTCCATGGTGGCTGAGGTTTCTGAGGAAATGCCCTCTTTTTTGAAGAAAGCCTTGCTGACGGTTTGCAGTATGATGCTGATGTCTCCCCTCAGGGTGATGTGATTGGCATAGTCCACATCATAGCGGAATTTTTCCTCCCAGCTCACGGTGTTTCTGCCGTTGACCTGAGCTAAGCCCGTCAGTCCCGGACGAACATCGTGACGGTGACGCTGCTCTTCATTGTAGCGGGGCAGATATTTGACCAGCAGAGGTCTCGGCCCCACAACGCTCATGTCGCCCCGAAGAATATTGAAAACCTCCGGCAGTTCGTCAAGGCTGGTGCTGCGCAGCATCTTGCCAAAAGGCGTCAGCCGCTTCTCGTCGGGGAGAAGATTGCCGTTGCCGTCTTTTTCATCGGTCATGGTGCGGAATTTTCTCAGCTGAAAGATTTTTTCGTTTTTGCCCGGTCTGTCCTGACGGAAAATCACCGGGGAGCCCAGCTTGATTCTGACTGCCACGGCTAAGATGAGATACAGCCACCAGAAGAAAAGAATGGCGGCAAGGGCACAGCATATATCCAGTGGGCGCTTGCAATATTTTTCGTATGGTCCGTAGGGCTTATGCTCCGGCATTGGCGTGTTCCGTCCTTTCGGGGAAATTTTGAGCGTGTTATGTAAAACAGCGGTGTATCGCTTCAATAATGATGTCCTGCTGCCAGGGAAGCATTTTGTTATCCGAGGGCAGGCAAAGGCCGCGGGTGAAGATATCCGAACCGGTGTCGTTCAGGGTTCCTTTTTCCGCGAGACCGTCGGCGGTGACAAAGTCAAAGCCGGCATAAATGGGCTGGAGATGCATGGGCTTCCAGATCGGTCGACCCTCGGCGTTGATGGCGGCGAGGCTTTCGAGAATCTGTGTCGGACAGCTCTTGCCCTTTTGCGGGGTAAAGGAGGCGCAGAGATCGTTTCTTTCCTGGGGGCACATGGCGTCGCGGTCAATGATCATGCAGGAAAGCCAGTAATTCGGTACACTGTTCCTTTCGTCAAAGGGATTCATTTTCACCGGCAGATCGCTGAGACCGTCGCGGTATCTCTCATAGATTTTTTTCTTTTGGGCGATATGCTCCTCTAAGTGGGGAAGCTGGCCGCGTACAACGCCGGCGATGACATTGCTCATGCGGTAGTTATAGCCCAGTTCCCGATGCTGATACCAGGGTGCCTTCTCTCGTGACTGAGTGGACCATTTCCGGACCTTGTCGGCGTCTGCGCCGTCGTCGGTCAGCAGCATGCCGCCGGAGCTGCCGGTGATGATCTTGTTTCCGTTGAAAGAAATGCAGGAAACATCGCCGAAAGAACCGGTCTGCACGCCTTGATAGGTGGCGCCGAAGGATTCGGCGGCGTCCTCGATGAGCAGGGCACCGTGCTGGCGGACAAGGGCTTTGATCTCTTCTAATTTCGCCGGTACGCCGTAAAGATGAGCCAGCATAACCAGCTTTGTGTCGGGATAAAGGGCGAAGGCTTTTTCGAGAGCCCGGGGATCCATATTCCAGGTGTCGCTTTCCGTGTCAATGAATACGGGTGTGCCGCCCTCATAGAGAATGGGATTGACCGTGGCGTCAAAGGTCATGTCCGTGCAGAAAACTCTTTTTCCGCTGAGGGCGCCTTTGCCCGGCTCCGGTGTGCCAAAGAGCTTCTCTCCGGCGAGACGAACCGCCATGTGTAGGCTTGCCGTGCCGCAGGAAAGACCGACGCCGTGTTTTCTGCCGATTTTTTCGCATATAATTTTTTCGGTTTCATCGATATTTTCGCCGAGGGTTGACATCCAGTTTGTGCGGTAGGCAAGGGTCATATATTCCAGCTCTTCTCCGTGCATGGTGGGAGAGGAGAGCCAAACCTTATTTTCAAAAGCCTTGATTTTCATAAAAGCAACAACCTTTTTAACATACTATGAGGAAATCCCCTTTGACAGCCTTTGGGAAGATAAGTCCCGTGTGCTTATATATACAGCCATTATATCAAATTAATATAGATAGAGCAAGGTTTTGCGGCGAAAAAGTGATGCGGCACAAAGAAAAAAGCGGTGCTGAAAACAACACCGCGCCGACCGTCGATCCATGCGCCTGAGCGCATCATAATGCCGAAGAAAAAAAGTCAGGATAAAATCATTTGTCCGCCCTGAAAGCTCCGCATGCCGCGCCGATCAGTCAAAATCAAACTCGTCCTCATTCTTGATCCGGAATATGGAAAAGACCTGATCCAAGGTGTCCGGATCTTCCACCCGGCAGTAAACTTCTTTGCCGTTTACGCCCATAATGCGGAAGATATCCACATAGCCGTCGCCGACCAGGGGTGCCAGCACGGCATATTCGTTCTTTTCATAGAGGACGATATCGAGAAATTCATATTCGCCGTAATGACCGTCGCTGTCGGTAATTTTCACGGTAAAGTCCAGCTCATCATCTTTGAGCTGATTGAGCAGTTCCGACATATCTCTCACTCCTTATTGCCCATTTCCATGCGGTAAATCTCCTGATTTTCGATGTCGAAATTCTTCAGGAAAATCGGCGGTATGCCGGCATTGGCCGTCAGAGTTACGCAGAAAGCCTTGGCAATGGGGAAAAGCTCCTTAAAGGTTTCCACATGAAGAAACTCTTTCTCCACGGGATTGAGGATTCTGAAAGCGCCGTTGACCGTGAATTTGACGCTGATGGTGTCGGGCTTTTCCTTGTCAAAAACCTCAACGGTCAATGCGCCCTCACAGAAGCTGTTTCCGGAATATTTTACATTGTAGCTGACTTTGTTGCTGAATTTCAACTGCTGCTTTCCTGTAACATTGTTTTTAAAATTGACCTCACTGAGCTTGTAAGCCTGCATTTCAACATTTGTCATAGTCTCTTATCTCCTTTTCATCGCCGCCCCTAAAACTGCGGGGAAGACGAACATTTCTCTGATATAGTTTTTTACCCTTAAACCCTTGGGAGAGGGAGCCGCAATGGAAGAAATCTCCATTCCCGTCAGCTTGGCCAGTGCGGCGGCACGCAGTAGGTGAAAATCACTGGAAAGAAAGGCGATTTTCGGTTTGCTGTGAGGATATTTTTCTTCGATGATTCTCTTGGCAAAGAGAAAATTCTCTTCGGTGGTTGTGGAATTGTCCTCGAGGAGGATTCTCTCTTCCTCAATGCCGCAACGCATGAGTCCCTGCTTGATGGCCAGTGCTTCGCTGATATTCTGGTCGTCCCGCACGATGCCGCCGCAGGCAAGGGCCACGGTTTCGGGATGAAGCGTCAGATATTCTGCTGCGGCGTCAATGCGAAGCGCCAGCGTCTGCGAGGGCTCGTTTTCGCGCACACGGCAGCCGAGAATCAGAAGAATATCCGCCGTGCCGTCACAGTCCCCTTTGGAGGCCGCGCGTTCTTTCGCGGCGAAGAGCCCGGCGCACAGACCGAGACAAATAAGCGTATTTCTTATCGCTTTCATGATGGACACCTCCATGATCAGTTTTACAGAGCTTTGTTAATAATGACTTTAAAATTCTTGCCTTTCATGAACGGATCGTTCATGGGGATTTCCTCTTCTTTTCTTCAGGCAGGAACCGCTTTTTGTGGCGGATCTGTTTTATTTTTAAAATTATAGCATAAAATGAATAAAAGGGAAAGTATTTATCCCCTGAATATTCGGTTAATTTTTTCATTTCATTCACGGAAAAGGAGAAAAAGATATGTGCGGTATAGTTGGATATATCGGTGCTTCGCCTGCGGTGCCCTATCTCGTCGGCGGTCTGGAAAAGCTGGAGTACCGCGGCTACGATTCTGCCGGGATTGCGCTGATTGATCGGCAGGGCATCGCCGTCATCAGGGAAAAGGGCCGGATCGACGAGCTGAAAAAGCTCCTGGGAGAAGAAAAAAACGAGAGCACCGTGGGTATCGGTCACACCCGATGGGCCACTCACGGCGAGCCCTGCCGAAAAAATGCACATCCTCATGTGAGCCAAAAGGGACTTTTTGCGCTGGTACACAACGGAATCATCGAAAACAGCGAAGAACTGCGGCAGGAGCTTATGGCCGAGGGCTATGTCTTTTCTTCGGAAACAGACACGGAGGTCATTTCCGCCCTGGCGGAAAAATATTATGACGGCTGTCCTGTCCGTGCCCTGATGAGAACGGCGGAAAGACTGGTAGGCTCCTATGCACTGGGCGTGCTGTGCCGGGACTTTCCCGACCGGATTCTCTGCGCCCGCAAGGGCTCGCCTCTGCTCCTTGCCCTGGACGAGAGGGGAGGACTGCTTTTTTCCGATAAGGTGGCCTTTGAGGGGCTCCGGGAGGTTTACCGTCTGGAGGACGGGGAGTTCGCCGTGCTGAAGCAGGACAACATCACTTTTCTGGATGCCATGGGCAGAAATATTGACAAGTCTCCGTCCCGTCTTGCCGGTGACGAATACGATGCCGGCAAACAGGGCTACGCGCATTTTATGCTCAAAGAAATTGATCAGCAGCCCCGAGCCTTTTCACGGACGGCAGAAGCATATCTGCAGGGGGAGGACATCGTTTTTCCGGGGTTCTCACTGAGTGAGGATCAGGCGCGCAGCCTTGATATGATCTATCTTGTCGCCTGCGGCTCGGCTTATAACGCCGCGGCAGCGGCGCAGTATACCCTGCAGCAGATCGTGAATCTGCCCTGTCGGTCGGTCATTGCCAGCGAATTTCGCTATACCAGGCATTATATCGGGAAAAATACCCTTTGCGTTTTCATCAGCCAAAGCGGAGAGACGGCGGATACCATTGCCGCCATGGAGCTGGCACGCAGACAGGGCGGACGAACCCTGAGCATAATCAATGTGCCTGACAGCACCATGGCAGTGGGCAGTGACGGTGTGATCTATACCCTGGCAGGGACGGAGATCGCCGTGGCGACAACCAAGGCATACAGCGCCCAACTGGCGGCTCTTTATCTGGTGACGGCCTATCTCGGCAAACGGCGCGGTGAACTGAGCGAAGAAAACTATCGCCTGTTTCTGAATCATCTCAAAGGAATCGGCGCAGAGATCAAAGGCGCGTTGGCTTTGAGAAGTCGGTGCGAGAGCCTGAGCCGTATTTTTGACGGTCAGAATGATATTTATTTCATCGGCAGAAAAACCGACTATGCCCTCGCCGCTGAGGGCGCGCTGAAGATGAAAGAAATCAGCTATCTGCACTGTGAGGCCTATGCCGCCGGCGAGCTTAAGCACGGTACCATTTCGCTCATTGAAGAGGGTACACCGGTGGTGGCGGTCTGCCTGAGAAAGGACATACTGAAAAAAACCGTCAGCAACATCAGCGAGGTTAAGGCCCGGGGTGCCTTTGTTCTGGCGGTGACCCAGGAAAGGTATGCACCTCTTTTCTCCGAGGCCGACGAGATTTTGGCGATTCCCGATCTCGCCGACGAGGAACTGTCCGTTCCTGCCGGGGCAGTGCCGCTGCAGCTACTGAGCTATTACACGGCTCTGCGCCGCGGCTGTGCCATTGATAAGCCGAGAAACCTTGCCAAATCCGTGACCGTGGAATAAGGCTCATTTCCGGCAGCGCCTGATGAGAAAATCGTAAAAGTCTGCGGCATATTCCGACTGGGGAAAACGGTCATAAAGCTCCAAAATCAGCTCCCGGCGGCAGACGGGCTGAGAGATCGGCAGCAGGGCCACATCTTTGTTTTTGATTTTGCCCCAGGAAAACTCCGGCCAGAAAGCCACTCCTGTTCCGGTGCTGACGATATTCTGCACTGCCGCCGGGGAGTCGGATTCAAAGAGAATTTTCGGCACAAAGCCCACATCGGCGCACAGGCGGTTGCAGACCACACCGAAAAGCCGGGAGGAGGAGAGCATGACGAAGCTCTCCTCCTTGACTTCGGTCAGACTGACCGAGTCTCTGGGAGCAAAGGGCGAGGTCTTGGGTACGGCCAGAAAGATCTCCTCCTGTTTGACGCTTCTGCGCAGATATTTCTTTTCGCTGATTTGCTGGATGCCGTCGGTATAGATGACGATGTCGGAGCCGCTTTCGGAAATGTTCTGCTCAAAATCAAAAATGACATCAGGATGATGTTTCCGGTATCGGATGATGGAATCAATGACAAAGCTGGAGGCGGCGAGGATATTCAGCTTCACGGTTTTATTGACCCGGGATTTCAGCTGATTGATCTCTTCGGGGAGCCCGTCTATTTCGGGCAGCAGGGTATCCAGACGCTTTTTGAGATAATCGCCGCAATCGGTCAGCTGAATGTTTCGCCCGGTGCGTGTGAAAAGAGCCACGCCCAGCTCATCTTCCAGGCTCCTGATAGCCTTGGTCAGAGCCGGCTGGGCAATGCAGAGATTTTCTGCCGCCTTGGTTATATGCTCGAGCCGTGCCGCTTCATAAAAATATTTCAGTTTCTGTAAATCCATTTTGTTCACCTGATTCATAACCTGAAGTTATCAATTTTATAATAATTATATATTTTTATTTTGTTGCCGTCAAGTGTATAATAGGCGTCAGAAAAAATAAAGTGAGGTAAAAATCAATGAAAGAAATCTGCGAAATCATCATGCTCCTGTGCTTTGGCATTTCCTGGCCCATTTCAGTTTATAAGAGCATCGTTTCCAAATCCACACAGGGCAAAAGCGTGGTCTTCATCGCCGCCATCATCATCGGTTATCTTGCAGGCATTCTCGGCAAGATCGTCAGCGGACAGATCAATTATGTGCTGATCCTTTATTGCTTTAATTTGGCGGTTGTCAGCCTGGATCTCATTCTTTATTTCCGAAACAAAGCCGGCGAAAAGAAGAGCACACCTGCGGTGACGGCAAAGAAACAGACCGCCTGAAAAGGAATAAAATAAAAGAAATTGGTAGCTCTTCCATATATTTCCTTTCACATGAAAGAATCAGAATCCTGAGAGGTCGGGATTTTGATTTTTTGTTTTGTTTGAAGTAAATATTATGTTAATACGGTTGAATTTTTGCTCGGGATGGGTTATAATTTTGAAGAATGGATGATAGCAACATATTTAGTATTAGGAAGTGAATTTTAATGTCCGAGATCAACTTCACCGTTACCGAAAGAGGATATGATATCGTTGAAGTCAATAAGTATATCACGATGATTCAGCAGGAATACGCCAACGCTGTCGCCTGGGGCGAGGAGATGGAAAAAAAGTATGAAGAGCTGAAAAAAAGCGTTGAGGACTACGGAATGTATTTTACCATCAGCGAGGACAACCAGAGCGAGGTTGTCGAGAGCATTTTCCGTGAGCTTTCCTCCACCGTCGCCAAGGCGAAGGCTGACGCCGACCGCAGAAATGCCGAGGCAGTGGAAGCCGCACGGGAGCAGGCCAGGGAAATCAAGCGTCAGGCCATGGAAAATTCCGTGGAAATCAGAACCCAGAACACCACGATTATGAATAATCTCAAAGCGATCAGCGATATGATCAATGTCGTTCTGGAAAAGGGTATGCAGTATTAAGCAGCCCTTTGCCGGAAAGGAAGTGATATAAATTGGCAAATTACAGACCGAAAAGCCTGAACGAGCTCAACAGCGTTTACGGCAAAGCCATGGAGGCCGAGAGAGCCATCCATGCCGGATCTGACCGCCTGCAGGACAGACAAAAAACTCAGGCAGAAACCGACAGCACGCAAACTGTGTTTGAGGAAATGGAAAAACAGGCGAGACAGGCCCGCGAAAGAGAGCCTCAGGATGACGCCATTACCAATATAGCGAACGATTTTATCAAGCGTTTTGCTGTCAAGCAGGAGCCTGCCGATCGTTCCCGGGAGGTCAGACGGCCTGCTCCGAGCATACAGAGCGTCTATCATACGCCTGTGAGCCAAGCGGAGCCTGCGGCTAAGACCACGGCGGCGAAACCGGCTTCTCCGAAGCCGGAAATCAGAGGCGCCAAGGCGCCGTCCCCTGTGCCGGAGGTACCGAGACCCTCAGCGAAGGAGCCGCCCGTTTCCGCCGTCAAGACAAAAGCCGTCGCACCGGAATTTATGCCGGCACCGCAGCCGGAGATTCCTGTTCCCGTCAGCGCAGCGTCGGAAAAGATGCCCGATGAGACACAGGTCTCGTCTTTTGTGCCCGGGGCTGAGCGCCGTCCGGCGTCGCCGAGGGTGCACATCACCAGCACGGAACGCAGCGAGCTGATGAAAGAATATATGAGCATTATGGCCGATGACGATGACGAGGCCTATGATGCGCCGCGGCATAAAAAAAGCCGCTTCAAGTTCGGCAAAAAGAAACGCGCCGCCGAAACCGCCACGATCCGTGAGGATAATACGGAGCCGCAGGAGACGGACATAACCGTATCTGAGCCGATTCCCGAACATAAAACGAGAAGAAAGAATAAAAAACATAACAACATATATGATGACATTGAGGCGGACTTCGGATACAATGAGGAGATTGTTGACGATGAATTTTCTGCGTCTGAAGATGTTTCCGAGGAAAGCGACGCCCGCTTAACGGATTACCCTGAAACCCGGGAGGTTGCCTTTGAGGATACTGATGATGACATCAATCTTTTCAGCGATATTCCCGAGATCCATCTTCCTCAGGGTGAGGAGCAACTGACCGAGACCCCGGCAGAACCTGTCTACGAGGAAGAGATTATCGAAGCCGAGGCAGAACCTGCCTATGAAGAAGAGTTCATCGAAGCCGAGATAGAACCTGTCTACGAAGAAGAGATTATCGAAGCCGAGGCCGAGCCTGCTTACGAAGAAGAGATCATCGAAGCCGAGGCCGAGCCTGTCTACGAAGAAGAGATCATCGAAGCCGAGGCAGAGCCTGCCTATGAAGAAGAGATCATCGAAGCCGAGACAGAGCCTGTCTACGAGGAAGAGATCATCGAAGCTGAGACAGAACCTGCTTGCGAGGAAGAAAGCATAGCACCACAGCCGGAGTCGGCCGATGAGACGATACCCGAGGATATCCATGAGGAATTTGTCGAGCCGGTGATGGTCTTTGACGATGTTTTCTCCGTCAGCGATGAATCAAAACGCAGTTATACCGGCGGCAACTGGGAAGAAGTTTTCGGCAATGATCCTGATTTCCTGGCCGCAAGGCAGGAGGCCTATGAGGAGAACGGCGATGGTTTTGAGGAAATGGCCTACTATCCGGAAGAGGAGGTCTACTACACAGAAAATGTCGACGAGGATCTCTATGTGCCCGAGGTGAAAAAGCACACCCTGGCCAGAGTCTTCCTTGCGCTGATCATGACTCTCAGTTTCCTTTGTGCCGGATTTGTCTGCTTCGTCAGAGGCGTGGCGGCACCAAACAGCGGCAGTGTTTTTGCTGATAGCTACCGCGTCTTTACGGCGGCAGAAGCCTATGAGGACTGCTCCGTGGCCAAGGGCGATCTGGTTGTGACAGAGGATATGCTCATCGGCAGCGGCGATACTTTCGCCTATCGTGATACGCAGGACGGAGGTTTCCGTTTTGCTCTGTGCATGGACAGCGAGGTCAGCGACGGCGAGGAATATCTGGTGGCAAGCAGTCAGTATGGAAGCGTCCGCGTCAACAGTGCCGATACTTATGGTAAAGTGGTGGCCGCCTATGGCGGCGTCGGCGCCGCGGTGTCTTTCCTGAGCAATAATTTCAGCGTGATCGTGGTTTTCTTCCTTTTGATTGCCCTTTGCTGTATCCTTGCTCTGGCTCTGGGCTTCAAGGGTCATGCCCGTGATGAGGACGACGACCAAGAGTGGAACTCACAGGGAACCGATGAGGGTCTGACCGAAAGGGATATTCCTGAAAACCGTGATGAAGTTGTGGCCGAGAGTCACGATGAAATCCCGGCCATGGTAGAAGAAAAGGCCAAAAACAGCAAGAAGAAAAAGGCAAAAACCAAGACGAAAAACAAAGTTAAGACAAAAACCGATAACAGAAAACCCAAAAAGACCGCCGATGAGGAGCCGGTAACTGTGCCGGCAGAAGAGGAGACGGATTATGACAGCGACGATGTCAACTTTATCGGCGTGGACTATGATGTGGACGGAATTGATGCAGATCTTTTCAGCAAGATCTGATGAGTTTGCGGTTATCAATATTAAAAGTTTTGTAATATAAGTATCAATTTACTTACCTTTGCAATAATTGTTTGACTTTTAATTGCCCATGGTGTAGAATAATAGTGCAGCGAAAGATCTCGCTGCACTATCGCTTTATATGGGGGTGATTGTTTTCAAAGGTTAACGAAAACAATATTTTCAAGAAAGGAACGACAGCCTGATATAACAATCCATAAGAATATAAAACGGAGGCTGTCACACAGAAAACCATGCAAGAAAAAAGGAAAAAAGTATTGATGATCGTCAATCCCTGCGCCGGCAAAAATCGCTCTCGGGCCGATGTCTCCAAGATCGTCAGTTACTTCCCGAAAGAAGAATATGATTTGGTTGTCCGCACCACGACCTGCTGTGGTGATGCCACCAATATCGTGAAAAGTGAATCCGAGGGCAAGGATTTCGTCGTCTGCTGCGGCGGAGACGGCACATTGAATGAAACAATTAACGGCGTTATGGATATGCCGAAGCGTATCCCTATCGGATATATTCCCACAGGTACGACCTGTGATCTGGCGTCCACCCTGGGCATCCCATCGGATGTCAGTGCGGCAATCGAAATCATCAAAAAGGGCCACACAAATGATTATGATATCGGCCTTTTCAATAACAGATATTTTTCTTATGTGGCGTCCTTCGGCGCTTTCTGCAAAAGCTCCTACGCCACGCCCCAAAAGCTGAAAAACCGTTTCGGCCATGCAGCTTATATTGTTGAGGCTCTGCGGGAGATCAAGGATATTCACGGAACCTATCTGAGAGTGGAGCATGACGGCGGTGTGATCGAAGGTAAATTCTGCTTCGGTTCCATTTCCAATTCCACTTCGGTTGCCGGTATTTTTAAGTTTGATCCCGAGCAGATCAAACTGAACGACGGTATCTTTGAGGTTCATTTGGTCAGGGATTTAAAGGGACGGGAGATTGTTCCCACCTTTTTCCAGGTCAAAAGGCAGGACTATGACGGCAAAAGAGTTTTCTTCCTGAAAACCAGTAAGCTGAAAATCACATCACCCTATGAGGAACTGGAGTGGACTCTGGACGGAGAATACGGCGGCAAGCACAATGAAGTGATGGTTCATGTTCTGGAGCGTGCCGTAAGGATTTATTCGCCGGAGAATCCTCTCTTCCTGAAGCGGCCCGAGATCATTCCCGAGGTCGTCGAAAAGGAAACCCCTGAGGCGAAAAAAGAGAAGCGCCGCGGCATCAAGCGCGGCGGTGATGAGACGGCGGAACCCACCGAAGAAAAAAAGGATAGACGCCGCAACGCCAAGCGCAATGAAAACGAGGCGGCAGAAGCGGAAGCTGTTCCGGCAGATCCCGTGCTCAGTGAGGAGAGCTCTGCAGAAGAGAAAACCTTGGAACCGCCGGCAGAAGAAAAACAGCCTAAAATCAAAAAGCCGAAGAAGCGGTCTGCGCCAAACAAAACCCCTGAGACGGAAGAAAAGCCCCAGGCTGCGGAAGAAGAGCCTGTTACGGCTCAGTGAGCCGCCTTTTGACAGCAGAGACAAGGTTCACGAAAACAAACATTCAATGTTTATGCGCAAGGCTGATGGTCTTGCGCATAAATTTTCGATCATTTCCATGCTACATCGTGTCTCTTTTCTGACGATAAGAAGTGCAACCGGAAATCATGATCACGATATCGAATGCAAAAAACAGTTCCGATTCAGAATTTGTGTCATTTTGACGAAATTTGTCAAAAAAAGTAGGCTGAAACAGTAAATTTTTTTTGAATAAATTGTTGACAAAAATCTAAGAATAAGATATACTCTATATGTAACTTAGATCAATAAACAGACAAAGGGGGAACGAGCATGAATTGGTCAGAGTTTTTACAGATTCTCATCGACTTCATAATGAAATTAGTTTCGTTCTTTAAGAGCAGTGAAAACACAGAGCCTGAAGAACCCATCGAGAAATAATTTCACTTATAACCGTTGAAGATTCTTAATCCTGTAAACTTTTCCGTTTACAGGATTTTTATATTTTTCAGGAGGTTTTTCGCCCTTGCTCCAGGCGGGAATTGTCGTCACAGTATACTTGACACAGCGTCATGCTGATTTTGACAATGGTATGCGTCTTGGCGTTTATTAACCTGGAGCAACCTACCGCCTGTTCTTGGAAGAAGCGCGGTTAGCTTTCATCAAAAAGCTGAACGGTGCGGCCTGAATAAGCCGCACCGTCCGTTTACGATCAAAATGACTGAGCATCTTCTGCGTCGTCCTCACTGCTTTTGAGCAGCTTCCGGATAAAGCCAAGAAGCGTGTTAAGAATAGCAAGGAGCTTCTGAATATCAACCTTCATATTTATCACCTCTTTAAAAATAAATAAAACCTTAACATATCAAATTATAAACCAAAAAAGCCGATAATGTGTAACAAAAAATTTAATATAATTTGATCAAAATCTACATCTTTTTAAACAAAAATTGAACTAATCAACGAATGTAAGAGACCTTGAAAAAATGGGATTCAGAAGAAAAAAATCACCGCATCGCCGAAACGATGCGGTGAAATCATAACCTTATTTTGTGTAAGCCAGAAGATCACCGATGGTTGCATACATATCGTAGCAGCAAACATGCTTGATGCCGAAAAGTCTGTAAAGCAGGTTCAGAATCTGTACCCAAAGAGGTCTGAAAAGAACATTGTGGCAGATACAGTTGCATCTGGTGTTGAAATCTTCGTTCAGCTCAAGACGCATAGTCTTGTTGATGATGTTGCCGCCGGAGAAGAACTGTGCGGTGCCCTCACATTCAAAACGGTTATCCGGTGTGACGGCGGTGATGTAGTAGGCGTCGCTGTAATTGACGGAGCAGGTGAAGATACCGTCGGCATTGGTTTTGCCGGCAGCGATGAGCTGGCCGCGGCCGTCGGTTACCTGAACCGTAATATCAAGCAGGCTGTCGATGGTTTCGTTCTTGGGCGGGAGGATCTGAACATTCAGGGTGTAGACAACAGGGGTCTTGACATAAACCGGTGTGATCTGAACCTCTTCCACTCTTTCGAGGGTTCCCTCGGGAACGATCATATAGTCCAGGCTGATATAGAAGCCCGGTCTGTTTCTGAGCTCCCATTTGCCCGTCCACTTGTAAGCGTACATGGCGTCGGGCTTTTCTTCTCTCTTTCTTGCCTCGGCTTCCAGCTGAACTTTCATGCTGGAGGCTGAACCGTAGGCAACGGTCTCCTGTGCGGGCTGAGAATCAGCTCCGCTGTCAATTCTCATGGGCTGACCGTCGTAGCTGTAATATACGAACTTATATGCCTTGGGGATTCTGGTATACTGCGCAATGGCGCCGACAGAATCGTAGACCTGATTGATATTAATGCTCCATGACTTGAATTGATATTTATACTGAACATCCTCGCTCTTGGTGGCGAAAGGTTTGATGTTGCTGTCATCAATGCTGCCGCCGTGAGGAACCGTGACCTCGCCGGAAATGGGCTTGCCGACTTCGCTGAAGAAGGTGACCTTGTGGTAAACGGTGACGCCGGTGAAGGTGGCAACGGCTCTTGCGTTGGCTGTGACCTCCTTCAGGTCAATCTCAACCGTATTATCTGCCGCATCCTTTGCCTCGAAGCCTTTGAAAGTATAGGAACCGTAGCTCTTATCCTTTTCTCTGATAGGGGTTGCACCCTTATAAACTGCTGTGGAGCCGGATTTGACATAAGTGGTGTAAAGAAGCTGGGACTTCGTTTTTTCAACCAATTTGGTGTATGTAACATCGGTGCAGTAGGTGTCGGCAACGGTGTCGTTCCAGAATTCGACCTTATAGAAAATCACGGGATTACCGTTTTCGGTTTCGGTGTAAACTTCACTACATCTGTTGCAGTTTCTGCGGTAAAAATAGCCTGAGCCGGCTTCGGAGTAATAACCGTCGCCCCAGTCATGACCAAGTGCGTCCTTATAGTCGCTGTTTATTTTGATACCGCAGGTCTTGCATTTAGCCTGAGTGTATCCCTTGTCTGTACAAGTGGGATTGTAGATTGTGTAGGTGAAGTTATGATCACCCTCTGCACAAGTTCCCGCTGCCGAGGCGGAAAATACCATAACGGCTGCCAGCATGGAAATGGCCAGAAGCACGAGCAGATATTTTTTCATAGACTTTTTCATATTGCTACCTCCTGTTGGTTTCACAACATTCTGTGTTTGTTTCGGAGTATACTACTCCACTTTCCCTTATACTATATAATTTTTTCCGTCAAAAGTCAATATTTATCAAGAACTTTAATGGTTTTAAAATATTTCGATTATAACCTTTCCGCCTTTCTGATGGCT
>JAQXMV010000126.1 GCA_029013165.1 Oscillospiraceae bacterium
CAGATAGTCTCCCTTCAGACGGAGAGCGGGAAGACCTATGATGAATCCGAAAACCGCTGCGATAAGACCGCCGATGAGCATGGAGAGGATCAGGACGATGAGCTTTGATGAGATAACCGTATGGAGCTGATTTGCGATATAGCAGCCGAGGTAAGCTCCGATGCACATGAATCCCGCGTGACCGAGGCTGAGCTCGCCGAGAAAACCGACAACCATATTCAGAGAAACCGCAAGAATGATGCTGAAACCGATCTGCGTCAGAAGCGTCGCACTGGAACGGGGCAGATTGCCCGTTGCCTTGAGGATCAGCGAAACAGCAAGAATGGCGCCGACAATCAGATAGTTGGTAAGATCCTTGGGCTTAAATGAGCTTTTCATATTTTTTGCAAGTCCCATATTATACCTTCTCCCTTCTCTTCTTGCCCAGCAGACCGATGGGTCTGACAAGCAGTATCACAATCAGCAGGGCGAACTCGACAGCCGTGGTATAGGGAGCGAGAACAGGTATACTCAGAGATATTTTTTCAACAACACCCAGAAGCATACCGCCGAGCATGGCGCCGGGAATGGAGCCGATGCCGCCGATAACCGCTGCAACGAAAGCCTTGATTCCGGGCATGGCGCCGAGAGTCGGGCTGACCGACGGAATCTGCATCAGATAGAAAAGGCTGGCGAAAGCCGCGAGAGCCGAACCGATGGCAAAGGTGACCGCAATAATCCGGTTGACATTGACGCCCATGAGCTGAGCGGCTCCCCTGTCCTCGGAGACGGCAAGCATAGCTCTGCCGGTTCTTGTTTTTTTGACGAAAAGCTGCAGAGAAATCATGATGACTGCACCGACAGCCAGCGTAATGATCGTGGATTTATTGATTTCGGCTCCTCCGATGGAAACCGTGTCAAAATTGCCGATGGACACGGTCTGAGACTTTGAGCCGAAGATAAGCTGAGCCAGGCTCTGAAGCAGATAGCTGACGCCGATGGCCGTGATGAGCACCGCCAGCGGAGAAGCGCCTCTCAGAGGCTTATAGGCAACCTTTTCAGTGATGATACCCATGGCTGTGCACACAATGACCGCAACAACAGCCGCCAGGAATGGATGTCCTGCCATGTTCAGTGTTGTGAGGATAGCGTAGGCGCCGACCATGATAATATCACCGTGAGCGAAGTTCAGCATCTTTGCAATACCGTAAACCATCGTATAGCCCAGAGCGATAAGAGCATATATACTGCCCAAGCTGAGTCCGTCGATTAATGTCGTCATATTTATACCCCAATCTCTTTTTCTGACATCAGACTTTAGATCCCGGATGCCGTCGGGCATCCACTATCTAAAACCTGATATCGCTTCCTGAATAAAGGCAAATCGGGCGTCATTTTGATGGCACCCGATCTGCGTAATTAAAGCTTTTTCACAAATGTTTTAGGTGACATTACAGTTCAACGATTGTCGGAACCTTGGTGGGTGCGCCGGAAGCGTCCCATGTCATCTTGCCGGTAACACCTTCAAAGGAGAAGTCCTCGGCAGTAATGGTCTTAACAAGGATATCGCAAAGAGCTGACGGAGAGATGGTGACATCGTCAACGCCGGCTTTCTTCATAGCCTCGAAGATAACCATAACTGCATCGTAGCCGTCGGCTGCGAACTGGTCAGGTGCAACACCGTATTTTTCCTGATATGCCTTAACGAAAGCGGAAACCTTAGCATCTTCGCTGTTTACATCGAAGGGAGTGATGTAAGAAACCTTGTTCTTAACGGAGCTGTCGATCTGCTCGGCAACGCCGTCAAGGCCGTCGCAACCGAAGATAACGGCGTCGGAGCCCTTAGCGGAAGCTGCCTTGGCAATCAGGCCGGCCTCGGTGTAATAAATGGGAACAAAGATGACATCGCAATCCTTGAGAGCCTCAACCTGAGTGGAGAAGTCCTTCTTGTTCTCAGCGTCGAAGGTCTGAGTGTCGAAGTCCTTACCGAGCTCCTTCATCTTGCCCTCAAAGGCCTCAAAGATACCGGCTGAATAGGGATCGCTGGTGTCATAGATCGCACCGATCTTCTCATAGTTCTTGCTGAGCTCTTCTGCTGCCAGAACGCCCTGGTCGGGATCGCCGAAGCAAATACGGAAAGCATTGGATCTGTCAGCGATAACATTGGCTGCGGAAGCGGAGGGAGTCATGAAGAATACATTATCCTCAACGGCTCTGCCGGCAAAGGAATCTGCTGAACCGGATGTAACGGAACCGAGAGAAACCTGCATACCTGCCTCATAGAGGGTATCATAGCCTGTGGCTGCGTCAGCGGCTGCTGCCTTGTCGTCCTTGATGTCGAACTTGAAGTTCTTACCGTTGAGACCGCCGTTTGCGTTGATTTCCTCAACGGCAAGCTGTGCGCCCTGCTGAACGGAGATACCGTACTGAGCTGCGTCTCCGGTGAGGGGGCCTGTGGCGCCGATGAAATATTCTGTGTTCTTGGCAGCGTAGTTGTCACCGTTATTGTCGGCGTTTGCTGCGGTGGTGTCGCCTGCTGCAGTTGTTGTGTCCGTGTCGCCGTTGTTACCGCAGGCTGCGAAGCAGCAAAGGCTCAGAACTGCAACGAGAAGAATGGCCAAAACCTTTTTCATGTTTCTCATCTGAAATCATAACCTTTCTTTTAAATTATGTAGCATCATAACGCGAAGAGAGAAACGGATAACCTCCGCGATTATGATTTTTAATTATATCATCATCGATTGGGATTGTCAACTGAAAATTCAAATAAGTAAAAGGATAAATACTTCCAATTTTTTGTCGCATTTTACTCTTTTTACTATCACAGGAACACAGAAATAAAGAAGAACACGGCACAGACAATTCCGCACCGTGTTTGTACATAAAATGTATAGGTCTGTTATCACGGAAAGGATTGTCCGATTCCGCGCAAAGCCGAGGCGCCTTAATATCCGAAATAGGTTTTTGCCCAGCTTTCAAGGGTTGCACCGTATTCATCTGCCGCCTGCTCATCTCCTGCGAGATCATGATCGGCGCCCACATAGGTAATGAGCTTATGCTCAATTCCCAGAGCTGTCAGAGCGCTGTCGAGTGAGAGGGCGTTGGAATAGGGAACCGTTTTATCCGAATCGCCGTGACAGATGATGGTCGGCACAGCTTTCGCCGCATAGGTCAGCGGAGAAGCGGCGGCCAGAGCCGGAAAATAGAGTTTGTAATTCTCAGCCGTCATGTCTTCTGCACCGATGACGCCGCCCAGAAAACGGGCAAGGCCCGGATCACGGTAGAAGTTTTCGTCAGCAAGATTGGTCGGGCCGCTGATATCGGCAACAAAGCGGATGGGAATGGGTGAATTTTCGCCGCACTTATAGGAATAAAGCATCGCAAGATGGGCTCCTGCGGAAGTACCGACCAAAGCACAGGAGGTAATGTTGACACCCTTTTGAGCCGCCGTTTCCTTGACGGTGTTCAGACAGGCATCTATGTCCTCGAGCATCTCCGCATAGGTTGCTTTTTCGTCAAGCATGCGGTAATTCATAGATGAAGCGGCATATTTGTAATACCGTGCGATATTCACACAGGCGTCCTTTCCCTCGTCCTTATCACCATAGGCCCAGGCACCGCCATGAATAAAAAAGATCAGTCCCACATTTTCCGGCGCCTTTTTCGGCAGATAAATGTCCACTTTCTGACTCTGAGACTCAGAACCGTATGCCACATTTTTCTGCGTGTTGACGCCGTAGGTAATGCCGAAGAGATTGGCAATGAAAATAATGATCGACATGAAAAACGCGATGATTGACTGCATAAAAACATCTCCTTAAATCCGATTTTTCTTGTGATTCCTCACATTTTCATTATATATGATTTTTGCCTCCTGTCAATATTATACAGTGGTTTTCTTCTCGGCATCAGCCAGAAGTTTCTCAGCCTGGGGCTGTGAAAGGCCGGCAAAGGCTTTCGGCGTCACGCCGAAAAAAGAACGAAAGCAACTGATAAAATAACTGTCCGAGGAAAAGCCGAGGGTATAAGCGGTCCGGGAGATGCTCATCCCCTGCTGCAAGAGCCGCGCTCCTTCTTTCAGGCGTTCCCGTCTGATGTATTCGCTGACGGTCATACCCGTCGTCTTTCTAAAAAGCGTTCCGAGATAATCCGGGGAAAGACCGCATTTTTCGCCGAGAAAGGATAGGCTCAGCTTCCGGTGAAGATTGGCGCCGATGAGATTGATGCACCGCCTGACCGCTGGCGGATAAAGGGCCGATGGCCGACTGTCACGGACGGCTGTCGCCAGTTCCGTACCTTTGCTGATCAGGAAAGAGATGATCGGCTGGATCTCACCCATGGAGTCGATTGTTATGATACAACGATCGGAAAAATTGAAAGCGGCCGTCTCGCAAAGTCCTCCTCTGATGGCATACCGCGTCGCGATTGTAATACAGCACACAGCCCAATATTTCATTTGACGCAGACTGTCCTGAGAAAGCCGACCGATAATTAGGACCGTTTTCAGCAGTTCATCGAGCATGGCTTTCATCTGCTCCGGTTCTCCCCTCTCGATGGTCGAATAGAAAGCTGTCTCGATTTCATAGGAGATATGAAACAGTTCATGTTCTCTTTCATCAAAAAGCTCATTACTGGGCAGGACTTCATATTTCAGATTTTCCGTCATCATGATCTCTCCTTTTGCTACCATTTTATACCAAAGAAACTGATTTATCAAGGATTTTTAATATTTATATCTGATTTTTGATATCATTCCCCTTGTGTTCACGATAGAATAGAATCACAAAGGAATCACAAAGGAGAAAACAACATGGAAAAGGAAACATTCACCCTGAATTATCTCAAAGAAGCCATACCGCCTGTTGCCGAGGCACAGCTCGGAGACAAGATCAGCAAACTGAAATTCATCGGAGGAGGCAGCTTCGGCAGAGTTTTTTCCGCCGGTCTTGCCGGCGGCGAAACCGTTGTACTGAAAGCCTACAGAAACCCCGGTATGCAGG
>JAQXMV010000127.1 GCA_029013165.1 Oscillospiraceae bacterium
CGTATACTCCTTTTGTGATAAACTGTGTACTTTCTCACAAAGTATATGATATATTACAATGTGTAACAAGTCAAGACTGATAAACGAAAGACAGTTAAATTAAATAAAATAGAGATACAATTCACAGTGTTTAAATGAAATACCGCAATACTAAATAAAAAACGGCGTGCAAGAGTCGTTCTTTGCACGCCGTGGCCTTGAGGAAATGATGGTTTATTTTGTTTGTTCGGTCATCCAGCGGTCGATGTCCTTTTTCACTTCGCTGAATCGCTTGGGAGAAACCGGAATTTCCGTCAAATCGCTGAGGGTGATTTTTTTGCCGGAAAGATACACGACTCTTTTGAGATTGACGATATAGCTCGAGTGACAGCGGTAAAAGAAATCCGGCAATTTTGCGAAAGCGTCTTTCAGGAGCATGTGGACGAGATAAACATTCTCGTCGGTGTGAACATAACAGCACACGCCCTTTCCGCCGACGATATAGCGGATACTTTCCTGACTGATATAAACCGTGGAGTGGTTTTCACCGGGAAAAATCAGGCGGGGAGAAGAGTCCTGTTCCTTTGAAAAAACAGGTGATGGTCTGCGGACATCGTCAGGGCCGGGTGCACTTTTGCCCTCGGAAAGATTGGACACCTGAATGCAGGGACAGCGCCAGAATATTTTGCCGTCTTGATCTCTGAATTTCTGTCCGTTGATACTCACCCGCTGAAAGATCACCTTTTCTTTTTCGTCGGGATAGCGGCAGGTGAGACTGTAGCTGACAACAATGGTATAGACATTGGCGGCGAAAGTGATGAGCTTGGTCTGAACATCGTCCACACGGAAGCGGATGGTGGGCCGGAGACTGTTAATATAGGTCATGAGGTTGTCTTTGCCCACGATATATTGTCCTTTGTTGGGGCCATACCATATCACATTCTCGTCAAGATATTCAAAAAACATTCCGTAGTCATAGTTATAATAGTTGATCAGAGCCTGAACCACAAAGCTCTCATACGCGCTTTTCATTTTTCCACCGCCTTTCATTACTTAGTATATCAGGTCATGTCGGTGACATCAACGGTCGTCGCTGCGCTGTACCGTTCCCGAAAAAATCAGGCTGTTGATTTTTTCGGTCAGAGCCCTTGCTGCGCAGGCCTGTGAAAGAGCACCGGGGTGTCCGTCAATGACGATATCGTTTTCTCCCATGCAGTATTCAACGGTGAAAGCCTCGACCCTGCTGTCACCGGTGGAGGCCGTGTGCATTTCCACGGCTTCTTCTATGCAGGAAAAGAGAGAGTTATTCATGTCGCCGAGAACGCAGAGAATATAGGCGCCGGGATTGCAGGTTCTGACATAAGAGAGAAACTTCATATATTCATCGCGGAACATTTCACGGCGACGGGGACTGCCGGCGCAGTAGGAGGCGTCGTTGGTGCCGAGATTGATGACCACGATATCCGGCGAAAAGACGGAAAAATCCCAGAGGGTCTGTCTGCCGATGAGCAGGCAGGATTTGTCATAGTATTTTCCTAAAACGCTGTTACTATTGATCATGCCGTTGCTGGTGAAGCCCGAAAGGACGCCGTAACCGGAAAAGGCGACAGCACTGTAATCGGCGCCGAGGTTTTCGGCGGTGAGGTAGGCATAGGTTTTGGTGAAGCTCTCTGTCTGAGAGGAAAAAGAAGCATTCATTCTTTCTTCGTCAATTCCGTAGCCGCAGGTAATGGAGTCGCCGATGAATTCGATTTTCAGATCGCTCTCATCGGTGGGGGATATTTTCCTTTTGCCGTAAAGTCCGATTTCGCCGAGGCCGAAAGCGGAGGTTTTGGCTTCGTTCTCTTTGACGATTCTGATGACGGCTTCGCCGCCAAGCTCAATGCTGTATGTTTTGGTTTCCGAGTCGATGATCTCGTCCAGGACGAGACTTCCGTTTTTATAAACGGCGGCTCTCGACAGATGATGCTTTGCGGTGACGGAGGGTTTGTCAGCGTGAAATTCGAGGGTCAGATATTCGCCCTTTGCTTTGAATTCCGCCCCGCTGCCGCTCATGGAAAACCAGAGAATACCGTCGTCATAGTAGGTTCTGCCGATCGGTCTGACATATTCTCTTTCCGGCAGGAAACGCATAAAGGTGTCTTTTTCAAATTCACCGACGGCGAGTTCGGAAGTGAGACTGTGCCAGTGGCAGGCTCCGTAAACGCATATAGCGAATACGGAACAGGCAATCAGGACTGCCGTCATTCTTTTATAAATCTTTTTCATTTAAAATCACGATCCGCTTGAAATTTCAAGGCCATTATATATGAAGTCTTTTTTCTTGTCAACATACAAAATCTTGGACTATTAAAAGGAAAAGTAAAAAACTGTCGGCGAAAGGGAAATCCTTTTCGCCGACGAGGACGGGAAAAATGACTAAATAGACGAAGATGATCACAGACCGGCAGATTCCAGATAAGATTCCAGGCCGCTCCGGTTGTCGGGATAGCCGTCAAGGGGGATCTTGTCACTGCCGAAGCTGTTGTAAAGGCCGAGTTCCGAATCTTCACTGGCGCAGAAAATATAGGTTTTTCCTGCTATCGGCATAACGGTGCCCTCTGTGGCCACGAGATATTTGCCGTCAAGTGATACTCCGCCGTCGATGAGCAGGTCGATGCTCTTGTCTGTGGGGAGCTTTCCTTTGCAGTTTTCCAGAACGGTGACGGAAAGCAGGGTTTTAGGCTCGGCTTTCAGTCTCAGCAGATCGTCATAGCGGGGATCAAAATACCGCGTGCCTTTCACTTCCTCCACCTTTGCGACAAAAACATGGCTGTGAAACTCTACCATTTTCTTTTTGTCACTCAGGTCAAAGACCGGCTCAATGATAACAGGGCCGATCTCGAGAGAGGAAAACTCCTTTTCGACGGGATAGAGGTTTTTGGCGACGCCATTGATTCTGGCTTTGGCGATGAGAAAGCCGGAAGCCGCGGTCAGCGCAATGACAATCAGAACAGCGATGATGATTTTGAGTGATTTTTTCATGGTTTTTACCTCCCGGTTTGATTTTCACTTGATAAGAGTCGAAAGGGCGTCGGTATGTTGCGGCGAAAAGGAAAATTTTTCCGGTCTAACGCTATTTTTCCGAAAAACTTTTCAAAATCCCTTGACGAGGTCTGATACTTATGATAAAATAGTCTCACCTCTAAGCGAGGGCTTTATTTTTGTGCCCTGAAATAGAGGGAGGCCTTAGTGCCCGCAGCGGTGACTTGTGACCCTTGACGGGCAAAAATTTCCGATAATGGAGGTGCCGTTCATGAGAGTAAAGATTACTTTATCCTGCACAGAGTGCAAACAGCGCAATTACAACACAATGAAAAACAAGAAGAACAATCCCGACAGGTTGGAGATGAACAAGTACTGCAGATTCTGCAAGAAGCACACTCTCCACAAAGAGACAAAATAATCAGGGAGGTTAAGGAAAATGGCTGACAAAGAAAAGAAAGTCACCCGTGATTCTAAGGTTGAAAAGGCCGCAACTGAAGAAAGCAAAGCTGCCGCTAAGGTTTCCAAAGCTGCCAAGGGTAACAAAAAATCAGACAAGCCTAACCCCTTTGTCCGCGCAGGCAAGGGTGCAAAGCGTTTCTTCAAGGATTTCAAAGGTGAATGCAAGAAGATCGTTTGGCCTGATGCTAAGACTGTTTTAAAGAGTACCGGTGTGGTTATTCTCGTTGTACTCATCGTCGGTCTTGTCGTTTTCGGTATTGACACGGGCCTGAGCGCCGGCGTCAACGGACTCAAGGGCCTTGCCACCAAGGACACCGAGACCACTGCCGTTGCTGACGAGCACGATCACGACGAGGAAGAGGAAGCAGCCGAAACCACGAAGGCTGATGCCGAAACCACAAAGGCTGACAGCGAAGTGACCACAGCAGCCGACAAGGATGCCGAAAACACGACGCAAGCCAATGATTAATCATCATTAACCGGAGGTGTAACAATGGCAGAAAACGCCAGATGGTTTGTAGTACACACCTACTCAGGCTACGAAAACAAAGTAGCGTCAAATATCGCTACGGTGGTGGAAAACCGCAAGATGCAGGATCAGATATTTGAAGTCAGGATCCCCACCGAGATTGTGACCGAGATCAAGGATGACAAGGTCCGTGAGGTAGAGCGCAAGCTCTTTCCCGGTTATGTGATGGTGAAGGTCGCCTGTATCTATAAAAAGCGCAGCGAATTTGAAGATGAAGAGCTTTCCATGACAGACGAGGCGTGGTATGTCATACGCAATACGCGCGGCGTTACCGGATTCGTCGGTCCCGGAAGCAAACCCGTTCCTCTTTCCGATGAGGAGGTCATCAACCTCGGCATTGAAAAGAGAACAGTGGAAGTCAACTACAAGGTAGGGGATTTCGTCAACATTTTAAGCGGCCCCTTCGACGGTTACAGCGGTGTTGTTGACAGCGTTGACCTGGAGAAGGAATCGGTTGTTGTCATGATATCCATGCTCGGCCGGGAAACTCCCGTTGAGCTGGGACTCAACCAGATCGAAGTCGCACAGCTTTGAGCGTAAGCTCGAAAAAAACAGATAATTTACGGTTCAACCGCCGTTTATTATTGAGGGAGAGTTTTTTCTCCCTGTGGGAGACTTGCAAATTTTAAGCAAGCCGCCATCAACCACATAAATTTGGAGGTGCAAATAATGGCTCAAAAGGTTGTAGGTTTAATCAAGCTCCAGATTCCTGCCGGTAAGGCAACTCCGGCACCGCCTGTTGGTCCGGCTCTCGGTCAGCACGGTGTTAACATCATGGCCTTTACCAAGGAATTCAACGAGCGCACAAAGAATGACATCGGACTGATCATTCCGGTTGTCATCACAGTTTATGCAGACCGTACATTCTCATTCATCACAAAGACGCCGCCGGCAGCCGTTCTGATCAAGAAGGCTTGCGGAATCGAAAGCGGTTCAGGCGTACCCAACAAGAATAAGGTCGCAACAATTACCGGTGAGCAGGTTAGAAAAATTGCTGAGCAGAAAATGCCGGATCTCAACGCTGCAAGTGTTGAGGCAGCTATGAGTATGATAGCAGGTACAGCTCGCAGCATGGGCATAGTAGTCGCTGACTAATGCTTCCGGGTGGGAGGAAAATTCCGATTTAACCACTCTATAGGAGGATGAAAGACAATGAAACATGGTAAAAAATATGTCGAGAGCGCAAAGCTCGTTGACAAATCAAATCTTTATGATCCTGCGGAAGCACTTGACATCGCTGTAAAGACCGCTACCGCAAAGTTCGATGAGACAATTGAAGCACACATCCGTCTGGGCGTTGACTCCCGTCACGCCGATCAGCAGGTTCGCGGTGCTGTTGTTCTCCCCAACGGAACAGGTAAGACTGTTCGCGTTGCCGTATTCGCCAAGGGCGATGAAGCAAAGGCAGCTGAGGCTGCCGGTGCTGAAGTCGTCGGCGCTGAGGATCTTGTAGCAAAGATCCAGGGCGAAGGCTGGATGGATTTCGATGTTGCCATCGCACATCCCAGCATGATGGGCCTTGTTGGCCGTCTCGGTAAGGTTCTCGGTCCCCGCGGATTGATGCCTTCCCCCAAGGCCGGTACCGTTACTCCCAATGTTGCCCAGGCTGTTACAGAAGCTAAGGCCGGTAAGATCGAGTACCGTCTTGACAAAACAAACATCATTCACTGCCCCATCGGCAAGGCATCCTTCGGTGCCGAGAAGCTCATGGAAAACTTCAATACGCTTCTTGACGCTGTCATCAAGGCAAAGCCCGCCGCAGCCAAGGGTCAGTACATCCGTTCCTGCGTTGTTACCGCAACAATGGGCCCCGGCGTGAAGATCAACCCCAACAAGGTTGGTTCTGCTGCTGCCGAAGCAAAATAATTTTGCATAATACTTGACAAAGATCACTCTTTGTAGTATTATATTAAAGCTGTCCAACCCGAAGACAGCAGGTGTCAGACTTAAAGGTTATCTTTTAACCGCCTGCCGAGGAACGGAGCATATTTAAATTGCTTGATTTAATTATGTTACCCTTTCTCTCGGCGTCGAGAGAAAGGGTTTTGTTTTATCTCTACACCGTAATTTTGGGTAAAAATTTACAGGAGGTGACTTCATTTGCCAAGCGCACAGGTTTTGGAACAAAAGAAGCAAATCGTTGCTGACCTTGCTGAAAGACTGAACAATTCATGCGCAGGTGTAATCGTTGATTACAAGGGCATCAATGTTTCTGATGACACGGCTCTTCGTAAGGAGCTGCGTGAAGCAGGCGTTGAATACTCTGTTGTCAAGAATACACTGCTCCGTCTTGCAATCGCCGCAACTGAACTCAAGGGTCTTGAGGCTGTTCTTGAGGGTACAACCGCAATCGCAACAAGTGCAGATGATTATGTCGCTGCAGCTCGCATTCTCAGCAAGTTTGCAGACACACACAAAGGTTTTGAAATTAAGAACGGTTTCATCGACAAGGAAGTAATCGGCCTTGAGAAGATCTCAGGTCTTGCAAAGCTTCCCTCAAGAGAAATTCTTCTTGCAAATGTACTCGGTGCATTCCAGGCTCCGATCTCAGCTTTTGCCCGTGCTATTCAGGCTATTGTCGATAAGGACGGCGAGGCTGCTCCCGCTGAAGCTGCTGCTGAAGAAGCAAGCGCAGAAGCATAATCACATCAAAATTAATTTGAATTTTTGGAGGTAAAATACCATGGCATCAGAAAAGATTACTGCTATTATTGAAGAACTTAAGACCCTCACAGTTCTCGAGCTCTCCGAGCTTGTTCATGCTGTTGAAGATGAATTCGGCGTATCCGCTGCAGCTGCAGTTGTTGCTGCCGGCCCCGTTGCTGCTGAGGCAGCTGCCGCTGAGGAGAAGACAGAGTTTGATCTCGAGCTTACAGAAGTAGGCGCCAACAAGATCGCTGTTATCAAGGTTGTTCGTGAGATCACCGGCCTCGGTCTCAAGGAAGCTAAGGAAGCCGTTGACGGCGCTCCCAAGGTCATCAAGGAAGCAATGTCCAAGGACGACGCAGAAGCTGCTGCTAAGAAGTTTGAAGAGGCAGGCGCAAAGGCTACTCTCAAATAATTATTGGTTCTGCAATATCAAAAGCCCGCTTTTCAGCGGGCTTTCAGTCTGTCCGTCCGCAAATGCGGACGGATTTTTATATCAGTTAAATAAAGTTGTCGTAATAAGCGCAGATGACACAACAGCGGTTGATAGTGCGGTTCTCTGCTTTATTATGAGTTACATGAGATCATCATATCCATTCGCCCTGTCGAAAAATGATGTGTTTTTTACATTTTTTAAGCCAATTGACTTGACAATAATTGATAATTATATAAACAAGTAATATCTCTATGTCTATAAACTCTATGGTTCATTCAAAGTTACAGGAAGGTGTGAATTATGAACAAACAAATCTTGCACAAAAAGGTGCGTTCAAAAAACTCACGGCACTGTTTCTGTGCATACTGATGGTGATGTCAGCTGTACCGTCGAGCTTGAATGTACTGGCCGCAGGTTCTTCGTCTCTTTCAGGGTCAAGTGTTGTCTCCAATGCGAGACTGGAGTTAAGCTTTAATAAGAATTGGAAGTTTAACCTCGGTGATGTCGGCGGCGCACAGGCCAAGGCTTTCGATGACAGTACATGGAAAAATGTACAGTTACCTCACGATTTCAGTATCAGTCAGGACTTTACCAATGACGGCACTGAGGTGGAATCCGGTAATTTACCCGGTGGTACAGGCTGGTATCGGAAGATGTTTACTATGCCTGCCGATTATGCCGGCAAAGAGGTCATTCTGAATTTTGACGGCGCCTATAACAATGCCTATGTCTATGTCAACGGACAGCTGGTTTGCGAAAACCATTACGGCTACAACTCGTTTTCTGTTAATATCAGCGATTACATAGTATGCAACGGAACCACATGGAATATCGTTGCCGTGAAAGTTGTCAGTGAAATGGCTTCCAGCCGTTGGTATCCCGGTGCCGGCCTTACCCGTGATGTGACCATGACCATTGTGAATCCCGTTCATGTTTCTCTTTATGGTACGAAGGTTACAACACCGACCGCAACAGAGGCAAGCGGCACAATGAACGCCGTTGTAACGGTTCAGAATGAATCGACATCGTCGGCGACGGTTACGGTTATTAATCAGATTCTTGATGCGACCGGTACTGCGATTGGGCAAACGGGCAGCACGGAAACAATTCCGGCATCCTCAAGTTTAGACGTTTCGGCATCAATATCTCCTTCTAATATTACCTTGTGGGATATTGATAATCCATACCTTTATACACTCAGAACGACTGTTCAGGATTCTGCCGGAAACGAATTAGATGTTTACGACACCGAGTTCGGTTTCAGAACAATCAACTGGGACGCGACTACCGGCTTCTCACTTAACGGAACTCCCGTAAAAATCAAGGGTATGTGTATGCACCATGCTCAGGGTGCCCTAGGTGCTGCGCAGGAATATGACGCCATTTACAGACAGGTGAAGATTCTCAAGGATATGGGCTGTAATGCGATCCGCACCAGCCATAATATCCCCTCAAGAGTATTGCTTGAAGTCTGTAACGAGCTTGGTATGCTCGTTATGGAAGAGTTCTTTGACGGTTGGGATTCGCCGAAGAACGCCAACAGCAACGATTTCAGCAAATATTTCAGTGTGAATCTGGAGTCCTCCAATCATGTGATCGGCGGTTCCTCGAGCATGACATGGGCGCAGTTTGCCCTGACACAGGCTGTCAAGCGTGACCGTAATGATCCCTGCATCATCCTCTGGTCCTGTGCCAATGAGCTGAATCACGGTTCTTCCAATACGAACTATATGACGATCGCCGCGCAGATCAAGACATGGTTAGATGCTCTCGACACAACAAGACCGCTGACTCAGGGTAATAACCAAAGTTCGATCATGAATGTTGATACCTATATGGGTGTCATCGGCGGTAACTATTATCCTGCTGCATGGGAAAATTTGAAGAACAACGGAACACTTACTAAGCCCTTTGTCGGAACGGAAACGGTTTCGGCCATCACTACCCGTGGCGTTTATTCCTATTCGTCAACAAATCAGGGCGGAAAAGTCGGTAACGATCCCTACACGCTTTATTCCTACGATAATTCAGCCGTTACATGGGGCAGTGTAGCCGCATTGAGTTGGTACTATGTGGCAAAGAACGATTGGTATTCCGGCGAATTTGTCTGGACGGGCTTCGACTATATCGGTGAGCCCACTCCCTGGTACAGCAGCTCAGCCGGCACCTCAACGGTTCCTAATAGCTCCTATTTCGGTGTCATAGATACCGCCGGTTTCCCGAAAGATCAGTTCTATCTTTACAGAAGCTGGTGGCAGACCAAGGATACCACTCTTCATCTGCTCCCGGGCACATGGGATAGCAGCAATCTTTATCTGAATAACAATTACGCATATGTGAATGTATATTCAAACGCTGACCACATTGAGCTTCTCCTTAACGGTAATGTTATTGCAAGAGCGCAGTCAACAACTAATCGCACTGCCACGAATGGATTTGAATACAAGACATGGACGGAAGAGATTGTTGATTCAACAGTTTGCAACACCAATGAGATTTACAGCAGCACCGGACACGATCTTTATGCGCAGTTCGGCGTCAAATATACTGCCGGCACGCTCAGCGTAAAGGCCTATGATTCAAACAACAATGAAATCACTGATACCGTTGGAACAAAGAGTGTAAGCTCAGGCACGACTGCGGCTAAAATCGTTTCCAAGCTTTGGGGCGAGGATAACTTTACTGCTGATGCAGACAGCTTTGCCTATATCGAATTTGAAGCAGTGGATGCAAACGGAAACTTTGTCAATGACTATAACGGAACCCTGAATATCAGCGTTAACCAGAACGGTCAAATTATCGGTGTTGATAATGGTTTCCAGGGAACCGACGACAAATTCCAGCAGTCATCTGTTCTGACCTCAGCCACAACGGCGACCATTCAGATGTTCAACGGCCGCGCTCTTGCTATTGTCAGAACAACCGAAACGCCCAGTGATGTGGCCGTGACGGCGACTACTAATGATTCCCTCACCGTGGACGGTGTAACATTCACTTCGAGAGCAGAAACAGGAGACGAGCTTTCCGATGAATTTGAAGAAGTCATTCTTCAGAGCGATCAGTCCTATATCGCTTCTCAGTATGATATCTATGAAATGCTGAAAGCTGAAGTAGAAGCCCTTGAGGAAGTTACTACAGATGTTCAGTATGTGCTTTATTCCGTCCAGGATACAGGCAGCGGTGTGGATTATCTCCCCTCAGGCGCCTATATTATCACCGGTGCGGCAACGAATAGAAATGCAACGGGTGTTATGACGAACAATGTGTTGACCTCCGGTTCGCAACAAGGCTTCTCCTCGGACGGCTCGACAGGCACTCCTAATGCTGCCTCTGATACATGGTATTTCGAAAGACTCAATAACGGTAAATACTATATATACTATTTTGAAGCCAACCAGAAATGGTATATGAATCTCGGCACAACCAATGCCTCTCTGACCAAGAGCGAAACGCCGCAGGAACTGACCGTAACACTCAGCAGCACTAACAGCACCATAACCATCGGCAACGGCTCCCAGTATGTCAACTATTACGGTTCCGATCCGAAAAACTTTGTTGCCTCCTGGTCAGGCGGCACAGCGCTGACTCTTTACACCACCGACGGCACAACGGTGACCGCCTGGGATAAGAACACATCGGTACCTGTTATCGAGGACGGCGTATATATTATCACGAACTTATATAACAACACACTTTATGTTGTTTCCGGCTCTCTTAAGAGTGGTACGACGAATAAGATCAGCCATACCACCGGTACGCTTACCGACAACGGCAATGTTCTTGATACGGACGCTGCGAATGAATATACCTTTACGAATACCGGCGCTTCTGCTTATTCCTATTATATTCAGAATTCCTCCGGTCAGTATCTGAATATCGGTACGAGCAACGGTTCGGTCTCATACTCCGATACGCCTCAGGCTCTGACGGTAGCTGTTCTCAGCGACGGAAGAATCGGTATTTATAACGGCGGCAGTCAGTTCCTTGATAATTACAACAACGAGGGTGTCTTCTCCTCGTGGACCAGTACCGTTGCCGGCCTTTCCGAAAACAGAAAGATGACCCTTTACTCAAAGGAAAACGCGACAGCGGCAACTCCTGAGCAGGGTGAGCTTTACAACGCCTTGAACGACGCGGCAACCTATGTGCCCGGAACCTATGACGCCGACACCTACGATGCTTTGCTTGCCGCTATGGCAGACGGTCTGAGCGTTTATAACAACAGCGCGTCAACTTCTGACGAATTGACGGCGGCGGCTCAGGCAATCCGTGACGCGATTGCGAACCTGACAACCTCAATCAAAAAGTTCCCGGCAAGACTGATCAAATACGGCTCTAATCCTCCAAGCTCAACCCCGTACAGCGGCGGAGGAAGTGATTACAACAATCAGGCTTTCGATGCGATGAAAGCCGCAATTCGTGCGAATACCGACCTGATGAATCAGATCAAGACACTCATCGATTATGACGGCGCAAGCACAACGTGGGGCGAAGGCTATGCCGATACCGCACTTGATACTGTTGTTGCCGAGTACGCAAAGATTTACAACCTTTCCTTTGCCGGCTATGCCGTCAGAGGCGGAACAACAAATCTGAATGCTCAGTCGATGAGACAGACTGCATGGAACTATTGGGATAAGTATAATACACAGGGTGCGGAGGATACGGCTACCGAGGGTGCCTCTATACAGGGCCTTTTCAGCGCTACCCTGAATGAAAACGGTATGCCGACTTCTCATGCTGCCTATGACCTTACAAATGGTCTTAGCTATTTGAGTGGTGCCAGCGCTGGTATCACAGCGAATAGAAGTGTTAGCGTAAGTATCGACGGAAGCAACAACAAAACTGTAACACTCACTCCCCTTAATAATATCAGTGTTTATGCGCCGGACTTCTTCTCCGCAAACAATGTTGACGGTTCAACAACCGGTTCCTACAGTAAGTTCTATTGGAATACCGATTTCCCGTTTATCATGAAGACTGATGAGTTGGGTATTAACACATATATGTATGATTCCTCAGATACCAAGTATATGTTCAGGGCTCAATATGACGATGACGCGCAAACTGCCGTATCGGAACTGATCGAAACCCCTGATTGGAGTGTAAACAGAGCCAACAAAGGTGCCGGTCAGGGCTTCTTCCCGTTCAACTATCAGCTGGACGGCGATGCCAGTGATGATGTGCTCACCGGTGAGAACGCCATCTATCATTACGGTATGACTTTCTCCACCGACTTCTATATTCCGTCGGGCGGAAGATATGCCGGAAGCAATGAGGACATTGTGTTCAACTTCTCCGGTGACGATGATGTTCTGGTTTATGTCGATGATGTCCTTGTCCTTGACAATGGTGGTATTCATGGTGCCAGAAGCTGTTCTATCAACTTTACCGAGGCTTCCGTTTCCTATCAGTACGCTATGGATGTTTCTGACGGTCAGTTAAAGAGCACAGTTGAAAATGCTGTGAAATACACTTACGGCGAAACCAATGAGGGTATCAGCACAGACAATCAGGCGGCCATCAACTATCTGCACGAAGTTTTGACAGACGGTCAGACCCATACGTTCTCTTTCTTCTATCTGGAGCGTGGTTCAACAGACTCGAACTGTAAGATTACCTTTAACCTTCAGCAGGTTTCCGACCATATTACACTTGTTGACCAGACGCTTGTCGCTGATTTCGGTTTGCCGATAAGCTATGATGTAACCACCAATAACACTGTTTCTCAGGATGCCATTGATAAGGGTGCAGTGGTGAGTTATATCGGAACTGCCGACAGCACTTCCGGTGCAATTTCCTTTGTAAGACCGAGCAACCTGAACGATATTCCCGATACGGGAACGCTTCAGGCAAGCGGTACTTACGGCGATTATACCGTGACGAACACCGGCGTTGTGGCCTATAACATTAAAACGACCGAGTTTAGCGGCAGTGATTCTTTCTATCTCTGCGCCGAAATTTTGGATGACCCGACTTATTCAGGCGGAACGGTATATTATGCCTTTGAAAAAGTTACATTCATTCCGGCGACGAATCTGACGGCACCCAGGAAAAAGGGAGTACCCCGAATAGCCAACCCCAAAGCGAAAAAGACGGGGAGACAAGCATCATTGTTTCAACAGCTTCCGAGGAAACAACCAAGAATACGGACAGTGTGCCGGATTATCAGATGGATTCATCCTCCAGCATTACGGTTAAAAATACCGTTGTGAATCGCAGCTTAAAAATCGAAAGCATCGGCGAATCCAATGGCGTATTAAGCGTATCGGTTCAGAATGTTTCCGATCAGGATATTGAATATTGTGTATTAAAATGTCATGTAGATGACAAAGAGGCATCTTTTTCTTTTTCTGTTTTGCCGAAAAACGAGCGTGCAGTTGCTCTTGAAATGAATGGCCTGCCCTATCAAAAAGACATGAAGTTCTCTTTGTGGAGTATGGAAAACAGAGTGGATTTTGCGCAGGAAATCAGCCTATATGACGATGTTTTTGATGTGAAGTGCGAGGGTAATTACATTGAGATCAAAAACAAAACCCAAAATGACATAAGCGGAAAAATCAAGATCTGCTATAAAAATCTTCAAAGCCAAACCCTTTATGGCTCTGACGCTTATCTTCTGAGCGTTGATGGACTGAAAAGGGGAGAAACCAAACAGATTTTTTCCAGATATCTGGACTCGGAAAAGAGCCGGGTTATTTATATCAAATATGATCAGTGAATATATAGGATTCGGGAATATTATCTTACAACTGAATTTACCGCAGAAAACCGTAGGAAAGCATTTGTATGACGCTTTTTTCTGTGAACCTCAAAGGCCCGATTTTGTGATCAACTTCGATTTTACCGACGCTGTGCTTTGCCCTGACAAGGACAAAATCTCTTTTGATACTTCCGACAAATCGGTTGTCATGATGCAGAAGAGTTACCGATGCTACTATAAGAACCGCGTCGGCGGCGGTTATTACGCTCTCAGTGAACAGATGATCGGCTCCTCACAGATTGATGTTTCCCTTGACCGATCCATCAAAGACAAGCTGTGGACAAGGATTATTCTGAACACCATTGGAATTGAAAGCCTGGCTATTCAGAAAGGCGCCGTGGTCTTTCATTCCTCATTCATTGAAAAAGAGGGGAGGGCCGTTCTTTTCACCGGGCCCTGTTCGATCGGAAAATCTACCCAGGCAGAATTGTGGCATCAGCATCGGGGCACGCCGATCATCAACGGCGACAAGACCTATCTTTATCTGGAACAGGGTACGGTTTACGCCTCGGGTCTGCCTTTTTCCGGTTCTTCGGGAATTTGCAAAAACAAGGCCATGCCTTTGGATTATATGGTGAAGCTGGAAAAGGCCGCCGTCAACGAAATTCAAGAGCTCTCTGCCAAGGAAGCATTTTTTGCTGTCATGAATTCCTGTTATGTGCCTTACGGCTTTGTGGCGCAATCCAGTGAGATTGTCGCCATAATTGCCGAAAGCAGCAGAATTTGCCGTCTGTCTTGCTTGCCAGACGTGTCGGCCGTTGAAACCTTGGAGAAATTTATGCAAAAGGAGAATGAGAAATGATCCAGACAGCCGAGCCCAGGATGTCCGCTTTCCTCCATAAGAAAGCGCTGCAAATGGGTGTGCCGGTATCCGGCATTTTTGAGCTGACGCCTGACTGTAATTTTAACTGCCCCATGTGCTATATTCATGGCAGTCAAAAAAGGGGCGAAGAGCTGAGCACAGAAGACTGGCTCTCGATTGCTCAGCAGGCAAAGGACGCCGGTACGCTGTTCCTTTTGCTGACGGGTGGTGAACCCTTGTTGAGGAAAGACTTTGAGGTGCTATATGTCACGCTGTCCAAAATGGGATTTGTCATCTCCATCAACTCCAACGGTTCATTGATCAAAAACTATATGTCCCTGTTCAGAAAGTATCCACCTGCCAGGATCAATATTTCCTTATACGCAGCCGACAAAGAAACCTATCAGGATTTTTGTAAAGCGGATCAATTTGAAAATGTTGTGGACGCCATCGAGCTTCTCAAGAAAGAACACATATCTGTCCGATTGAATTCAGTTTTTACGGCCGAGAATTACCGTCAGGCAGGAGGTATTATTCGTTTTGCCAAGGAGCACGGTTTACATTTGAAGCCAACAGCCTATAATTACCCTCGTCTGCGTGTCGACGGCAAAGCGGGAATCAATGGGGCTCGACTCAGTCCGCGGCAGGCGGCGCAATGCGCAGTGGAAAGCGATCTTCTCCGATTTGACACGGAAACTTTTGCTAGAAGGGGGCAAAAAATCCTTGAAAAAGCCGATGAGAGCACGGAAACACAGTCTTTTTCTCATATCAGATGCAGGGCAGGACGCTGTTCCTACTGGATCACATGGGACGGAAAGATGCGGCCCTGCGGCATGATGACGCAGCCTGAAACCTTTCCTTTACAGGTCGGCTTTTTAAGAGCTTGGGACGAATTGAGAGAAAAGGTTGAAAATATTACTCTTCCGCTAGAATGTGCCGTTTGCGAGAGAAGAGTATCATGTCCTGTTTGCGCCGCCATGTGCCTGGCGGAAACGGGATCGTTCAGTAAAAAGCCTGAATATGTCTGCTCGATGTTTCAGCACACCTGTGATTTGACGCAAGAACAGCTTGTGCAGCTCGGAAAGACGGAAGAATTGCCGGATTCATTGGACGGCTCTGAAGAGGAGGAATACTGTGAATATTAAAAAAGAATTAGTGCTCAGAGAGCTAATGGGCGAATATGTTCTGGTTCCCTGCGGCGAAACGGTCCTGTCATACAACGGACTGTTCATGCTCAATGAAGTGGGGTCATTTATTTGGAAGATTCTGCCGGAGGTTTCCGATGACGAGGAAATCGTCGAAAGGATCCTGGAAGAGTATGATATCGGCCGACAGAAGGCGGAAGAGGATGTGAAAAAATATTTGGCGGCTTTGAGGGAATGCGATATTATTGATTAATTACCTGACAAGGTGTCACGAAGAGATTGTGTGTATTCTTCCGTTTTTTGATCATTCAGAAAGAAAACCGTGTCTTGCTTGATCGCAAAACACGGTTTTTTTGACAGGCTGAACCGTCGGAAAATTCCGGCGGCTTATATTTTTTATGCGAAAATGCTTTTGATTTTTCGAATAATAAATTTAAACATATCAATAATGTTGCCCATCATGCGTACGAAGTTGTTAATTCCTTTGTCAACGAAACTATCTGCTTCTAATGTAATAGTAACAGGTACACTGTCTATAACCTCGCCGTCAACAACATAGTTGAGGTTTACGGTGCCTTCTTTGTCTTTTGCATAGAAAGTAGAACCCCGAAGTGAGCCATAGGACTCGTCTTCAACAACAAGCTTACCTTTGGGAATATTGGCTTTAAAGCCGTTTTCATCACAGCCTGCATAATGAATAGCGATGGAGTGAAGAGGGTAAACAGTGTATTCTGTTTCGCTAAAGGCAATGTGGTCAAATACATTTGTGGGATTTGCACTCGTGCAAACCATTAAAGAGGTCGCTATGGGACGGGCAAAGCCATAACAAGGGGTGTTTCTTATTGTAGTGTCGGAAAGAGCTTCACGCTGCGTCATAAAGGTTGAAGAGCCGCCGCCGTCTAGTGCGAGAACATCTACACAGCCTAAAGCCATCATGGTGTAAGCTTGCTCTTGATATGTCATACCACATGAGTCAGGTGTCTGTCTGCCATCGGAAACCATGAACACTACCGTGCCGTCTTTCTTAATGCCTACAGATGTTCTCGGATGAATGGCAGGGTCTGAAATATTAAGATAAACTCCGTTCTCAACAAGAAGAAGCATACCGGCCACCGCTTCCTTAACATCGTCGGTTCTCTCGCCGTATCTTCTTATATCGGCTGTGCCGTCATTGAGAATAGCAAAAAAGCCGTTCTGTTTTTCGCTTGAGCTATGAATCATTTTTCCGTCCATAATAAGCAAACCTGCCGGCTCACCCGTTCTCGTGTTATAGCCGCCGCCGTTAACACAGGCAACAACATTGACACCTCGGTTTGCTTCGGCGAAATTCACCTGCTCGGGCAAGGTTAACATACCGTAATCAGTGGGATTGCCGTCACATTTGTTGTAACCTGCAATAATGGAAAGATCTTCGTTTTTTAGATCAACTTCATAAATGTAATTTTTAATCTGGTTGTCTTTTGAGGTGCTGTTGAGAACAATATATTTTTCAGTAATACCTTTTGTAACGGTGTAGTATCTTTCCTCAGTTACCATTCTATTGGGAATAAGGAGGGCTTCATCAATCAGGTTAGCGGCAGAAGCACCCGAAAGCAGGAAGGGGAGAATCATTAAAACAGAAAGTATGACTGCTATCGACTTCTTACCGAGTTTTAAAAATTTAGACATTTAACAACACTTCTTTCTTCAAAATTTATAAGTCTGTTTCAATTAAATACAAAAACTGATAACATTCTTAATTTATTATACATGATTGCAAAGCAAAGTGCAATACATCGGAATTAAAATGTTGATCTCTTTTCCTTATTCTCCGCCCGGCTCAATTATAAGAAACCTCCTAAACTTCGTTATTCGGTTTCTCCTGCATTTACGCATAAGAGAAAAGGGAACATCATATTTCCTATTATTTAGTTTTTATCTGATAGGGGAGTGAGAAAGTTTTTGAATTTGACTGAGGATGTAGAGCATCTAAAACAAAAGGTGAGATGTT
>JAQXMV010000128.1 GCA_029013165.1 Oscillospiraceae bacterium
TCAGATATTCTCTTAATTCATCCTGAAGTTTCATCTTATCCCTCTCAACCCTTATAATAGAACATCTCTATGCTCTGTTCCACCTTGCTGTCATCACTGTTTTCAAAGGAGATCATACCCTCCGTCTCACTGTCTGTCAGCCTGTCCTGTTCCGCGAGCAGACGCTGACACTGACGAGCCGCACCCATGCTGCCGTCAAAAACCAATACCTCTTCACCGAGAATGTGCTGTATATTTCTTCGGGCAAAGGGAAAGTGGGTACAGCCCAGAACCACGGCGTCCACCCGGTGATCCGCATAGGGCTCAAGCACCCTCTCCAGATATTCGATTTCCTCATCGCTGTCAAGATTTCCGCTTTCGATAAATTCTACCAGCACCGGAACAGGCAGAGGAATGAACTCTGCCCTATCGGCAAAGCGTGCCATCAGATTTTGGAACTTTTCTTCACGCAGTGTCAACGGCGTGGCAAGAACCAGCACACGGGGCCATTCCATGGAAAGTGCCGCCGGCTTGATGGCAGGCTCCAACCCGACAATGGGAAAACCGGGGTGTTTTTCCCGCAAGGAGGTGGCGGCGGCACTGGTGGCTGTGTTGCAGGCGATGACCACCGCCTTGGCGCCGCGGGCCATCAGATTTTCCACGGCCTGCGTGGTCAGACGGCGGATCTCTTCGGTGGTCTTGACGCCGTAAGGCGCATTGGCCGAGTCGCCGAAATATATGTAGTTTTCGTGGGGCATGAGTTTATGGAGCTTGCGAAGTACGGTAATGCCTCCCATTCCCGAATCAAAAACGGCAATGGGGCTTCTTTTTGTAATCATGCTCAATACCTTCTTTTTCTCGTCAGTTGTTATTATTATACCATTTCCCCCGCAATAAGCAACAGAAAAGCTGAAGAAATTTCCCTCTGCGGAAAAGATCAGCCGCAGAGGGAATCCTGTTTTTATCGTGACTTTCTTCTATATCAAGAACTTATGCTCTGTGCCACTTGACACCCTGGGGGGTATCCTCAAGGACAATGCCCTGAGCTTTCAGCTCGTCGCGAATGCGGTCAGCCTCGGCCCAGTTTCTGTTCTTCCTTGCCTCGTTTCTTGCGGCAATGAGGGCTTCGATTTCATCATCAAGGCTTGCGGCCTTGCTGCGGTTATAGAGAAGTCCCAGAACACCCGTCAGCTCATCAAAGACCTCTGTGGCATATTCCACGAGATTCTTGGATTTCACGCCGTCGTTGACGCTGAGATTGATCTCCTTGACCAGCTCAAACACAGCACCGAGAGCTTCACCGGTATTGAGATCGTCCTCCATAGCCTCAATGAATTTCTCTCTTTTGGCGTCAATGGTTTCGATGACCTGAAGATCCTCTTCTCCTGCCTCGTCCACTGCGTTTCTAAGGGCGAAGTCCAGATTGTCGCGGCAGGTATAGAGTCTTTCCAGCGAAGCCTTGCACTGAGCAATCGCGTCCAGGCTGTAGTTGATGGGACTTCTGTACTGGCAGGAAATCATCAGATAACGGATAGGCTCATAGCCGTACTCTTTGGCCACATCGCGGACGGTAAAGAAATTGCCGAGGGATTTGGACATTTTCACCTTGTCCACGGTAATGAAGCCGTTGTGCATCCAGTAGTTGGCAAAGGGGGTGCCGTTGCAGCACTCACTCTGGGCAATCTCATTTTCATGGTGGGGGAAAATCAGATCCTGTCCGCCGCAGTGAATATCAATGGTATTACCCAGATATCTTCTGACCATGGCGGAGCACTCAATATGCCAGCCGGGTCTGCCGTGTCCCCAGGGAGACTCCCAATAGGGCTCGCCGGGCTTCGCCTTTTTCCACAGCGCGAAGTCCATGGGCTCTTTCTTGGTCTCGCCCACATTGATTCTCGCACCGGCCTCCAGCTCTTCCAGCGGCTGGTGTGAGAGCTTACCGTATTCGGCGAATTTGCCCGTGCTGAAGTAGACATCACCCTCGGCTTCATAGGCATAGCCCTTTTCCACGAGAGTGGAAACAATGTCGATGATCTCGTTGATGTTTTCCGTCGCCTTGGGATGATTCGTCGCCTCACGGATATTCATACCCTTGGCGTCCACCCAGAATTCCTCAATATATTTTTCCGATATTTCTTTAAAGGTCACCCCTTCTTCATTGGCACGGCGGATGATCTTATCGTCAATATCCGTGAAATTCTGAACGAAGTTGACCTTGTTGCCGCGGTATTCCAGATATCTGCGCAGCACATCGAAAACGCACAGCGGTCTGGCATTACCGATATGGATATAGTTATATACCGTCGGTCCGCAGGCATAGATTTTGAATTCGCCCGGCGTAATGGGCTTGAGCTCTTCTTTTTCCCGTGTGAGTGTGTTGAAAATTTTCATTTTCTTTCCTCCTGTTCTTTCAGTTGTTTTTCTAAGATTTCTATTCTAGTTCTGAGCATACATATTTCCTGTGAAAGGGGATCCGGTGTATGAACCTGATCCAGCCGATCCACTCTTTTGCCGTTTTTGCGCACCACCCTGGCCGGCACTCCCACGGCGGTGGAATTATCGGGGATCTCCGAAAGGACAACCGCACCGGCGGCCACATTGGAGTTGTCTCCCACACGGAAAGGTCCGAGTATTTTGGCGCCGGCACCCACAAGGACATTATTGCCCAGGGTCGGATGCCTTTTGCCATGATCCTTACCCGTTCCGCCGAGGGTGACACCCTGATAAAGGATACAGTCATCACCGATGACCGTTGTTTCGCCGATGACCACACCGGTGCCGTGATCAATGAAAAACCGTCTGCCGATTTCAGCACCGGGATGTATCTCAATACCGGTTTTTCTCGCCGCACGCTGTGAGATGGCTCTGGCAAGCAAATAACACTTGTGATTCTGAAAAAAGTGGGCTTTTCTATACATTCTGATGGCTTTGAAGCCCGGATAAAGCAGCATGATTTCTAAATTATTTCTGGCCGCGGGATCTCTCTCCTTAACGCAGCGCAGATCCTCTTTCAATCGTTCAAACATATCATTCTCCTCAGAAATAAAAAATCCTCCGCTGCCCGAAAAGGCAACAGAGGCGTAAACTACGCGGTTCCACTCTGATTTATCGCTTTCTTACCGTTAACGCCGGTTTACGCCCGAAGATACTCGATGACCTTTCCCCACGGGTGCTGACGGGTGCATTTCATATCCGCTTCCATAGGACTCTTTCACCTGACAGTCCCTCTCTGAATAGAAGTATGGATATTACTTCTCCCTTTTAACGCATTTGGTATGAGTGTATTATATTATACTCAAAACTGCGGAAAATGTCAACATTTTTTTCTTCTCTTTGAAGTGAAAAGTCAGCGGCGAAAGACTCTTCGCCGCTGAAAAATGATTGTCACAAAGGCAGAATGATATAGAATGTTGTGCGGTTTTCCCCACTGGTTACTTTGACCTCACCGCCGTGCAGAACAGCGATCTGCTTGACAATGGCCAGCCCGATGCCGTGACCCTTATCGGCGCCCCTGGTGCGGGACTGATCCCTTTTATAGAAAACATCCCAGATATTTTCCAGATCACTCTCAGGAATTTCTGAGCCTTCATTGGTGACGCTGAAAACATACCGGCCTTTTTCGGCATGACCTCTGACGGTGATCTCGCTGCCCGGCTCACGGTGTCTGACAGCGTTGACAATATAATTGGACACGGCTCTGACAATCAGGTCGAAGTTTGCCATAACGACCGCCGGCATAAACTCAATGCTGATTTTCTCGCCGGAATATTCGTTTTCGGCTTTCTGTTCCAGAGAGGACTTCAGTTTGTCAAAATCCAGCTCCTCCATCTCCATTTTATATCCGTCGCTTTCCAGCCTGGACATATAGAGCATTTCGTTGACGAGACGGTCAATGACCTCGCACTCTTCGACCATAATGCCGCAGTAGCGCTGAATCCTCTCATTATCCGGCGAAAGGATTTCAATATTCTCGGTATAGCCTCTGATGGTGGTGATGGGCGTTTTCAGCTCATGGGAAATGTCCCGGATCAGGCGCTTGCGCCTGTCAACATCGTTTTGCAGCTTTTCGATACTGTTTTTCAGCTCGTCGGACATCTCGTCGATGCTCCTCGCCAGCTGCCCAATCTCGTCCTTGCCCTTGGCGTTGATCTTTTCGTCAAAATTCAGCTGTGCCATATTTTTGGTGATCTGGCTCATTTTTTTCATCTGCCTGGTGAAAGGAACAGTCAGAAGACTCCAGACAATGAAGCTGATCAGCGTGATCAAAACGCCCACAGCGGCTATAACGATCGAGACAATTCTGACCTCCTGCTCGATTCCCTTGATGACCTTGCTCATGGCAAGATAAACATCGCCGCCGAGATTTTCAATATAGACGATTCTTTTCAGATTATCCGCACTGTCTGCAAGCTGTGCACAGTAGATCCCCTCGCCGCCGTTTTTCTGCTGATACTTTTCCATCCACTGCCTGAGCATGGCCATTCGGTAAGAATTCGGATAAATATCCGTGGAACTGTTACTGATAATCTCATAATCTCCCGTGTAGACCACGGACTGAATATCATAGGAGGAGTCGATCATTTCCAGCAGTCTCGTCAGCGTTGCCGAGCCGCTGTCATAGGTGTCAATGACCAGCTTTGCGTAATTTTCCACACTTCGTTTGGAATCAAACACCAGAATCGGCTGCATGATAAATTTGCAGCAGGTAATCAGCACGACAACGCTGAGCGTAATTCCGACAAAAAATGAGAACATGACCTTCAGCCGAAAGCTGTTTTTCATTTCTCCACAACCTTCCCGTCGAAAATATAGCCCATACCTCTTATGGTTCTGATCTTCTGTCCGTAATCGCCCAGCTTGTGGCGAAGCATTTTGACATGGGTGTCGATGGTGCGGTCATTGCCCTCATACTTAAAGCCCCAGACCTTATCCAGTATGGATTCCCGGGACAAAACCGTGTTGGGATTTTTCATCAGGTGCAGCAGGAAATTAAACTCCTTGCCGGTCATATGCAGGCGTTCGCCGTGGAGGGTGACATAGCACTCCTGCTGATTGACCACCAGCTCGTCGCTGACAAGACAGCTTGACCGGTTGTCCCTGCCGGAATCCACAAGCCGTCTGACTCTCTCCACAAGAACCGCACGCTTAAAGGGTTTAGTGACATAATCATCGGCGCCGCTACGGATGCCCCGTACCTCGTCGCCCTCCTCAGAGAGAGCCGTAAGCATGATCACCTTGACGCTGTAATGAGATTTTATGTAAGCGAGCATTTCCCAGCCGTCTATTTTCGGCATCATGATGTCGAGGATCACCACATCAATATTAGAATCCGATTCCAGAATACGGATGGCCTCTTCACCGCCCAAGGCACCGATGACATCATAATTTTCCATAGTAAATACATCCTGGAGCATTTCATTAATTCGCTCATCGTCATCTACTATCAGTATTTTTCTTTTCATTTTTTTGTTTCTCCTGTTTTTCCTTCAATTCCGCTTTTGTTAAATTTGCTTCATTTTTTCTCCGTAATTAAAGCAAATCAATACCCGGATGAGCCTATTATATCACCTCAATGTGAAAAATAGGTGAAATTTCGTGCAAAAAATAAATTTTTTTCTTTATTCTGCGGCAGAACCGGTCAGTTCTGCCAGCATACGCTTCATCATGTCAAGCAGCGTGCGCTTTGCCACGGCCTCGGCGGCAAAAAGCGGGTATTCCGCCAGCACCTTGCCCTCGGCGCTGACTGTTACCTTGCCGAGGATCTGTCCCTTTTCCACGGGAGCCGCCACATTTTCCGCCAGCTCAACCTTGGTTTCCAGATTGTTCTTCGTTCCGCTTTTCAGGGTGATGGGCGACGGTTCGTCCACAGAGGCAATGATCTGCTCCCGGGTTCCCCGGATCACCTTGACAGGAGTGAAAGCGGCAGGATCTATTTCCGGTTTGACCGTTTCAAAGTTGGCAAAGCCCCAGTTGAGCATAGCCTTTGCTCCCTCAAAACGGTCGGTACTGTTTTGCGCGCCCATCACCACGGCGATGAGATGCAGTCCGTCTCTCTCTGCCGAAGCGGAAAGGCAGTGCCCTGCCTTGGCGGTGGTTCCCGTTTTCAGTCCTGTGGTGCCGCTGTAAAACCGGACAAGACGGTTTGTGTTCACCAGCTGGGTTTCACCGCCGCGCAGGGAATCCATCCACACCGTGGTGTAGTTTCTGATCCTTTCGTGTGCCAGCAGAGCCTTGGACATCAGCGCCACATCATAGGCCGTGGTCAGGTGCTCCGTGGTGTCATCGTCCAGACCGCTGCAGTTGACGAAATGGGTATCATTCATACCTAACTGTGCGGCTCTGTCATTCATCATTTTCACGAAGCCCTCCTCACTGCCGGCGATAAATTCGCCCAGAGCCGTGCAGGCGTCATTGGCGCTGGCGATGGCTGTGGCACGAAGCAGCTCATCCACCGTCATGGTTTCTCCCTCTTTCAGCCAGATCTGCGAGCCGCCCTTGCCGGCGGCGGTGGGACTGGTGGTGACGGTATCCGTCAAAGCGATCCGTCCGCTGTCAATGGCTTCCATGAAAAGAAGCAACGGCATGATCTTGGTCACCGAGGCCGGATAGAGCTTTTCCCTCTCCCCGAAAGCATACAATACCTCTCCCGTAGAAGCGTCCATCAGCACAGCGGCCTTAGCCTTGATCTCCAGCGGGTTTTCACCCTCGGCCAAGGCGCAGGGCGCCGCGGCAAAAGCAATCATTATGATACACAAAATCCAAGAGATTGTTTTTTTCACACATATCACCTCAGAATATACCTATGAAAAGAAAAAGGAAAATAAAACAAAGATCTTGAATAAAAAAGGATTATGCTTTATAATGACACTAATCATTATCATTAAGGTTGCGTTGAAGATGAAATTCAAAATCCACACTCTCGGCTGCAAGGTCAATCAATATGAGAGTCAGGCCATGAGCGAGGCTCTGCAGAAACGCGGCTATGAGCCGGCTCAGGGAGAAGACGCCGATATTTTTATCGTCAATTCCTGCACCGTCACGGCCTCGGCCGACCAGAAAACCCGTCAGGCTGTCCGCCGTTTCAAAAGGAACAATCCCGACAGCATCGTCGTGCTCACCGGCTGCATGCCCCAGGCTTATCCCGACAAGGCCGAGGAGCTGCCTCAGGCGGATATCGTTCTGGGCAATAAGAATAATTCCATGCTCTGTGACGCCATTGAGGATTACCTGCGGTGCGCCAAACCCGTGTGCAGCATAGTCCGACACGAAACCGGCGACAAATTTTCCGGCGGCACCATCACTTCCTTTGAAGAAAGAACGAGAGCCTATATTAAAATTCAGGACGGCTGCAACCGCTTCTGCTCCTACTGTATCATACCTACCTCCCGCGGCAGAGTCCGTTCCAAGCCGCTGACAGAGCTGAAGCAGGAGCTGGAGGAACTGGTCAAAAACGGCTACAAAGAGGTTGTCCTCGTGGGCATCAACCTTTCCTCCTATGGCTCGGATATCGGACTGACTTTTCCCGACGCCGTGGAATGTGCCGATCAGACCGAGGGGATTGTCAGGGTTCGCCTCGGCTCTCTGGAGCCCGATCATCTGACGCAGGAGGTCATCGACCGTCTGGCAAAGTGTAAGAAGCTCTGCCCTCAGTTTCACATTTCCCTGCAAAGCGGCTGTGACAAAACCCTGCGAGCCATGAACCGGCACTATACCGCTGGGGAATATCGGAATCTCTGCCGGCATCTGCGTACAACCTTCCCCGACTGCACCCTGACCACCGATGTGATGGTGGGCTTCGCCGGTGAAAGCGAAGAAGATTTCCGTGAAAGTCTGAATTTTGTCCGGGAGATCGCCTTTGAAAAGGTGCATGTTTTCCCCTATTCCGTCCGGAAAGGCACGAAAGCCGAAAAAATGCCCGGCCATAACAGCAAAAAAACAAAAGAGGAACGCTGTCAGATCATGATCGAGGAAACGGAAAAACTCCGTCTTGATTTTTTCCGCCAACAGATCGGCAAAGTTTTTCCTGTTCTCATAGAGGGCAAAGCTGACAGGGAGAGCTATTTCTGCGGCTATACGCCGAATTATATTCCCGTCAAGGTCAAAGCAGAGGACAGCCTCTGCGGTCATCTTGCCGAGGTCCGAATCGACAGCGTGAATGCCGACGAGGACTGCTGTTTCGGCACCGTTATCAGCGGTGAAAGACCATGAGAGCCGGTATTGTATGCGAATATAACCCCTTTCACCGGGGACACCTTTATCATCTGGAGCAGACGCGCCTGTCAGGCGCCCAATGGATCATCTGCGTCATGAGCGGCAACTTCGTCCAGCGGGGTGAATGTGCCTATCTTGACAAGTGGACAAGGGCAAAAATTGCCGTGGCCTGCGGCGCGGATATTGTCATCGACCTGCCGACTCCCTGGAGCTGCGCTCCGGCTCAGACTTTCGCCAGAGGAAGCATTGCTCTGCTCAAGAGCTTCGGTATCGACGCCCTCTCTTTCGGCTGTGAAAGCGACATAGAGGCCCTGACGGCAATTCAGCAGCGCGCCGATGCCAGTGAAGAAGTATCGCGGCTGATCAAAAAGTATACCGCCGGCGGTGAATCCTATCCCAAGGCCATGTATCGGGCCGTGAAAGAGATATTCGGAGAAGCGGCGGCTGAACCTTTGGCCGCCCCCAACAGTACCCTTGCTTTAGAGTATATCCGGCAATTACAGAACTATGACGCGCCTACGGCGCTCATACCTATCAAGCGGCTCGGCTGTGGCCATGACGGCCGGGATATTGCCGGCGGCATCACCAGTGCTTCCCATATCCGATCCATGAGCCTTGAAGAAAGCGCACCCTTTCTGCCGGAAAATTCATACCAGGCACTCCGGGATCTGCATGAAAAAGGCTTCGCTCCCTGCCGGCTCGAAAACTGTGAAAGAGCCATTCTTTCCAAGCTCAGAGAAATCCCGAAAGGTAACTTTGAAAACTATATCGACAGCGGCGGACTTGCCTCACGAATCTACCGCAGCGCCATGACAGCAGACAGTCTCGAAAGCCTCTGCATGGGCGCCAAAGCGAAAAACTACACGCTGGCAGGCGTGAGACGGGATGTCCTGCGGCTTTATCTCGGCATCACCGCCGACATGAGCGCCGGTACGCCGCCCTATCTCAAGATCCTGGCCGCCAGCCGCCGGGGACTTACTCTTTTAGCATCGGTCAAGGAGCATTCCCCTCTTCCCGTCATTACCAAGCACGCCGAAGCCCAAAAGCTCACGGGCAGAGCCCGTGCCCTATACGATCTCGAGTGTGCCTGCAGTGATCAATTCGCCCTGTGTGCCGAAAAGATACTGCCCACCGGTCTAGAGCAGAAAAACAGCATCAGCATATTATAAAAAAGCTCATCTATTCACTCACTTTTTCCATAGAAACAGTTGATTTTTTGAGGGAATTGTAGTATAATGCAAATATAAACGAACATTTGTACGATTAACGGAGGAAACAAAAATGGCAGACAAAAGCAGTGCCCTGAGCGCAGCTCTGGCGCAGATAGAAAAGCAATACGGAAAAGGCGCTGTCATGCGCCTGGGTCAGAACACGGAAATGAATGTGGAGGCCATTTCCACAGGCTCACTCTCCCTGGATCTTGCCACGGGAATCGGCGGACTGCCCAAGGGCAGAATCGTCGAAATTTACGGCCCGGAATCTTCAGGTAAAACCACACTGGCTCTGCACTGCATCGCCGAGGCTCAGAAAAGCGGCGGCGAGGCTGCTTTCATTGACGCCGAGCACGCGCTGGATCCCGTTTATGCCAAAGGCATCGGCGTGGATGTGGACGCTCTGCTGGTCTCGCAGCCCGACAACGGCGAGGACGCCCTTTCCATTACCGAGGCTCTTGCCCGTTCGGGAGCGCTGGATATTATCGTCGTGGACTCAGTTGCCGCACTGGTTCCCCGTGCAGAAATCGAGGGTGAAATGGGCGACAGCCATGTGG
>JAQXMV010000129.1 GCA_029013165.1 Oscillospiraceae bacterium
ACTATGAAAAAACGAAATTCTGAGGGAAAAACTCTCCTTAGAAGAATTCAGATTGCATAACAGACCGTTTACACAATGTAGGCGGCGCAACTCTTTTCCCCTCATTTTTTCCTCTGAAACATCTTGACGGACGAGGAAACAACCGATACAATGAAAGCAGAAACCCGAAAGGAGAAAATACCCATGAAGATCATTAATTTTTTTATTTCCGTGGTAGTGCTCATCTCTTCCCTGTTTCGGGTGGATCTGGGCTATGGAATGAACCCGACACAAAAGACCGTTGACCTGGAGGGATACGAGCTGGTCTGGAGCGATGACTTTGAGGGCACAGAGCTTGACCGCAGCAAATGGAACGACAACCAGAATGTCGACACCCTGCATTGGGGCGCTGTTCGCAATGGCGGCTATTGGCACAAGGATCTCATCAGCGTTTCCGACGGCAATCTTCATATTCGCACGAAATATCTGGACGAGGAAACGGCGGCGAAATACGGCGGCGATTACAAGGCAGGCTGGTACACCGGCTGTGTGACCACCTATCAATCCAATCCGGCCGACGAAAGTAATCCGGACACCTTCCTTTACGGATATTTTGAGACCCGTTGTATTCTTCCCGCCGGCGAGGGACTGTGGTCGGCTTTCTGGATGATGAACAGCGGCGTCTATCAGGTGGACGGCAGCGGAAAAGACGGCACGGAAATTGATGTCTTTGAGAGCTTCGGCTATCCCGAGAGAGAGCGCATGACGAAAGACTGCGTTTCGGTCAATCTCCACTGGGACGGCTATGAAGAAGCCCATCAGAGCTATCATGTAGGCCGGTATTATGCCGAGAATCCCTACACACAGTATAACACCTACGGCGTCAAATGGACGCCTGAGGAATATATTTTCTATATCAACGGCCATGAATGCGGCCGCAGCAGCAAAGGCGGCGTGGCGCAAAATCCCGAATATCTGATTCTATCCGTTGAAATTGCCGGCCAAAACGGTGAAGCCTTCGGCAGAGGAGACATCACAAAGAACACCGGCGATGTGGATTTCATCGTCGATTATGTCCGCGTTTATCAGCAAACTAAGTAATCCGAAAAGCGGCAGCACCTTTCCCCGATCAGGGAAAGGTGCTGCCTTTTATACTCTGATCACTTTTTCCGAATGGGAATCCATATCTCGGAATGATAGTTTTCATCCTGCACGCCTTTCGGATATTTGTCCGGTGCGTCATACATTTCTACACAGTAGCCTGCGGCAAACTCATAGTCCCTGAGCGCCGGGAGCCATTCGGAAAAGATCCTGGTGTGCACATTCTGAAACGCAACAGGCATCGGTCCGTCACAGGAAAAGACCGCCCAGGTAAAGGCCGGAATGGTCCTGGTGATGAAGCCCTCCGGGATCTCCGCCGCCGGATTATAGGGATCAGCAATGAGATATTCAAAGCTGTCGCGACCCATTTTTTCGTCAATATTGACGCCGAACATACCGCAGACATATTTGCCGTTGCCCTTTTGGAAATGCTCCTGCCAGAAGAGGGGGATCTCCTGCTTGCAGGTTTCGTAGCTGAATTTTTTCGACATGGCCAGCACCGTGAAGCTGTCTTTTTCCACAATTTTGTAATCCATCAGATAACCGCCTTTCAATGATATTTCCAGTTTCAGCGGCGCAAAGGTTTTGTGAAAGCGATTTCCGACAAGACAAAACGGGAATTCGGCAACATAAAAGTTGTATTTGATATAAGCTGTGCCACTTTTTCAATCATTCTGTCGCTTTTATTCTTTGATATGAAGATTGTCGGCACACGCGAAGGTACCATTCTTTCCGCGGTTTTAACGGGATTTGTCATTAAATACTTTTCAAGGCTTTTAAAGAATAAGCTTGAGAGAATACTGGTAAAATAAAAGCTCTTGATAAGCCTTGTCATTGATAAAGAAACGGAATCGTTTTTTTATCAATGACTTGATTTTTTGTATATATTATACTAATTTAAAGCGATAAATTCTACAGCGAGAAATGTCGATTTAATTGACTTTTAGGCGAAAAGGTGTTAAAATACACATATCCGCTTTAAAGCACTAAATTGTTCTTAGAATTTTCAGCGCGTTTTTGTAAAAAATCTTATCTTCATTCTCCTTTGAGAATCCGTAATCTTTTATGAAATCAATGAATTGCTTTTGGCTGCTCCACGGAGAATCGGTTGCAAAAAGGATACGGTCAAAGCCGTGCTTTTCGATGATTTCTCTGCATTTTTCATGGTAGCGGTCCAATACAAATGACGTATCAAAATAGACAGGCTTGCCCGCAAGTTTTTCCATTACCTCGTCAGGCAAATCACAGCCTCCCATGTGAGCAAGAACGAGTTTGCCGTCAATGATTCCCTGCAGTTCATCGAGTACTTTCAAAACCATATCGGGCGTACAGTGAACATCATCCCTATAACCTACATCCACACCCGCATGGGTTATTACCGTTAAATCACGCTTGGCGGCTTCGCGCAGAATTCTTATATATTTCGGGTCGTCGAAATACACACCCTGATAGTCGGGATGAATTTTCAGCCCGAACAAACCGTTTTCTTTGATTCGGTCAAGAATTTCTTCTATGTTATCACAGTCGGGATGAATGGCTCCCGCATAAATAACGCCGTCCTTGCCATTGCATTCAAAGGACAAGCGGTTAATCGAATCAACCTGCTTGGGAGAGGTGGCAACGGGAAGTACAACGCAGTAATCAATTCCCGCTTTTTTCATGGAAGCCTTTAAAGCAGAAAGCGTTCCCTCCCTGTATGGCTTTACCTTTCCTATCTCGGAAAGATATGCGATCGTTTGTGCCGCTATCTTATCAGGAAATGTATGGGTGTGAAAATCAATAATCATTTTAAACGCTCCTAATTTTTTATCGGAGTTATTATATCACAAAATACTATTTTTAAAAGGTGAAAACATGACAATTGTAGATTTGTTAGAGAAAAACAGTAAAGAACTGTCCAACGAAATCGCATTGGTTGAAATCAACCCGGAAATCCGGGACAGCAGAAGAATGACCTGGAGAGATTACGAGTTGGTCGAGTCGACAAGCCGTTCATATTACAGAACGGAGATAAGCTGGGTGGTGTTCAACGAAAAGGCAAACCGTTTTGCAAACGCTCTTATCGGACTTGGAATCGGCAAGGGCGACAAGGTTGCCGTTCTTCTTATGAACTGTCTTGAATGGCTGCCGATTTACTTCGGCATTCTCAAGACCGGCGCTATGGCTGTTCCGCTTAACTTCCGTTACGCGGCTGACGAAATCAAGTACTGCGTTGAACTTTCCGAGTCGGATATGTTGGTTTTCGGCCCTGAATTCATCGGCAGAGTTGAGAAAATCGCAGATGAAATCAGCAACAACAGACTGTTAATCTATGTCGGCGACGGCTGTCCTTCTTTTGCGGAAAGCTATTATAACCTTACCGCAGATTGCAGCAGTCTGAATCCCGGAATTCCTCTTACCGAAGACGATTATGCCGCCATTTATTTTTCATCAGGCACCACGGGATTCCCCAAAGCCATTCTTCATAAGCACAGATCTTTGATTCATTCTTGCAGAGTTGAGCAGAATCATCATTCTCAACAGCACGACGATGTGTTCCTTTGTATTCCTCCCCTTTACCATACGGGCGCAAAAATGCATTGGTTCGGTTCGCTTATCAGCGGTTCAAAGGCGGTTTTGCTCAAGGGCACAAAGCCTGAATTCATCTTAGACGCTGTTTCAAAAGAAAAGTGCAGTATTGTCTGGCTGTTGGTACCCTGGGCGCAGGATATTCTCAATGCTCTTGATTCAGGTAAACTCAAGTTGGAAAACTATGACCTTTCACATTGGCGGTTAATGCATATCGGCGCACAGCCCGTTCCTCAGAGTCTTATCAAGCACTGGCTTGAATACTTTCCGAATCATCAGTACGATACGAACTACGGCTTATCCGAATCCATAGGCCCCGGTGCCGTACACCTCGGCGTTGAGAACATACATAAGGTCGGTGCAATTGGTGTTCCCGGCTACGGATGGCAAGTCAAGATCGTTGACGAAAACGGCAACGAGGTTTCCGGTCAGGATGTCGGCGAACTTTGCTTAAAGGGCGATGGTGTGATGGAATGTTACTACAACGACCCTGAAGCTACGGCTAACACCCTTAAAGACGGTTGGCTTTATACCGGCGATATGGCTATGAGGGATGAAGACGGTTTCATCTTCCTGGTTGACAGAAAGAAAGATGTGATTATCACAGGCGGCGAAAATCTTTATCCTGTTCAGATTGAAGATTTCATCAGAACATTCAACAAAGTCAGTGATGTTGCCGTTATCGGTCTTCCGGATGAGCGACTCGGCGAAATTGCCGCTGCTATTATCAAAATAAAAGACGGCATGGAATCTTCGGAAGAAGAGATCAATGAATTCTGCCTGGATTTGCCGAGATATAAGCGTCCGCGCAAAATTATATTTGCAGATGTTCCGCGTAATCCTACAGGAAAAATTGAAAAACCTCTGCTTCGTAAAATGTACGGTGCCGACCATCTGGTAGCAGACCAAAACGAACGCTGAGTTCATGAAAAAAATATTGAATTCTTTTTGGAGGGACTAATACTATGAAACCCACTATGATTCTTACCTCTTGCTTGATTGTATGCTTCTTTGCATTGATGATTGGCATAGGTATCAGGTCAAGAAAACACGCAACAGATGTCAACGGTTTCGTTCTGGGCTCCCGCACAGTCGGCCCTTGGCTGAGCGCCTTTGCTTTCGGCACATCCTATTTTTCAGCCGTTATTTTTGTCGGTTATGCAGGTCAGTTCGGTTGGAACTTCGGTTTGGCTTCCACTTGGATAGGTCTTGGCAACGCTTTCATCGGCTCACTTCTTGCCTGGAGCGTTCTCGGAAGACGAACAAGAATTATGACACAGCACCTCGGTTCAAAAACCATGCCCGACTTCTTCGGTGCAAGATATGAATCAAAGGGCTTGAAAGTTGCCGCATCCATCATTACTTTCATTTTCTTGATTCCCTACACCGCATCATTGTTCAACGGTCTTTCCAGACTTTTCTCAATGGCATTTAACGGAATTGACTATTCGGTATGCGTCATTGTTATGTCTGTTCTGACAGGTATTTATGTTCTTATCGGCGGCTATATGGCTACTGCCATCAACGACTTTATTCAGGGTCTGATCATGCTCGGCGGTATTGTCGCTGTTATCCTTGCCGTACTCAAAGCAAACGGCGGTCTTCTTGAAGCGACACATTCGCTTGCCATGGTTGAAGGTGCGAAAGGTTGGGAGGGCGCAGGTGCTTTCTCATCATTCTTGGGACCCGATCCGTTATTCCTGCTCTTTGTCGTTATTCTTACTTCTCTCGGCACATGGGGACTTCCGCAGATGGTCGGCAAATTCTATGCCATTAAGAATGAAGATTCCATCAAAAAAGGCACCATTATTTCAACCTTCTTCGCTATTGTTGTGGCCGGCGGATGCTATTTCCTCGGCGGCTTCGGCAGACTTTTCTCAGATGTAATCGAAATAGACGCCGCAACAGGCAAACCGGTTGAAGGCTTTGACTCCATTATTCCGACCATGCTTTCCACTCTCTCGCCTATTCTTATCGCAGTTGTTATTGTTCTGGTGCTTTCGGCATCCATGTCAACACTGTCTTCTCTTGTTCTGACAAGCGGTTCAACCGTTACGCTTGACCTGATTGCTCCGCTCAGTAAAAAAGAGATGTCGGAAAAGAAAAAGATGCTGATTATGAGAGCACTTATTGTTGTATTCATCACAATCTCTGCCTCCATTGCCATTTTCCAGGTTAACAGCAAGTCGGAAATGACTAAATATATTGCACAGATGATGGGTGTTTCATGGGGCGCACTTGCAGGTGCTTTCCTTGCTCCTTTCCTTTACGGTCTTTATTGGAAAAAGACAACAAAGGCTGCCGTTGTCGTTTCATTCATTTACGGCGTCGGACTTGAAATCATTCAGCTTTGTCTTTCATTCGGCTTATTCTCATTCAACAATGAATTCCTTTCGGGTGTATTGTTCAAGACTTCGCTTCATTCAGGCTCCTTTGCCATGGTCGGCGGACTGATTATTGTTCCGATTGTCAGCCTTCTTACACAGAAAACAAAGCCGAAAAAAGCCGATGAAATGTTTGAATGCTACAATGACACAAAAACAGTTGACATAACAGACAGTCTTGGTAGATAATATAAGATAACTATAAAAACAAATAGGGTGATAAATTTGAAAAAACTAATGCTTGGCAACGAAGCTGTTGCCCGCGGTCTTTATGAAGCAGGTGTTAAGGTTGTCTCGAGCTATCCGGGTACACCTTCGACCGAAATCACGGAGTTTGCCGCAAAATACGATGAGATTTACTGTGAATGGGCACCTAACGAAAAGGTTGCGACAGAGGTTGCTTTCGGTGCTTCTCTCCGAGGCGTCAGAAGCGCATGTGCTATGAAGCATGTAGGTCTTAATGTTGCCGCCGATCCGCTTTTCACATTATCATACACCGGTGTCAACGGCGGAATGGTTTTATTTGTTGCCGACGACCCTGCCATGCACTCTTCGCAGAATGAGCAGGATTCTCGTCACTACGCCATTGCAGCAAAGGTTCCTATGTTAGAGCCTGCGGATTCGGCTGAAGCAAAGGATTTTGTGAAAGAGGCTTACCGCATTTCCGAGGAATACGACACGCCCGTTATCGTTCGTATGTGCACAAGAATTGCACATTCTCAGAGCAGTGTTGAGCTTTGTGACAGAGAGGAAATAGCACTTCCCGAATATGAGAAAAAACCTCAGAAATACATAATGGCTCCCGCAAATGCTATTCGCCGTCATCCGTTCGTTGAAGAAAGAACAAAGAAACTTCAGCAGCTCGGCGAAACAACTGCTCTCAATAAGGTGGAAAATAACAGTAAGGAAACAGGTATTATTTGCTCGGGTACTTGCTATCAATATGTTAAGGAAGTATTCGGCGACAGCGTTTCGGTGTTAAAACTCGGATTGGTGAATCCTCTCCCCGTTGATATCATCAAAACTTTCGCCGAAAGCGTTGAAAAGCTTTATGTCATTGAAGAGCTTGACCCGATTATCGAAACGCATCTGAATAATATCGGTGTAAAATGCATCGGAAAAGAAATGTTCTCGATACTCGGCGAGTTCAACCAGAACACTATCCGTAAAGCATTCGGTATTGCCGTTCCCGAAAACACGGCAACGGACACCGCTATCCCCGTCCGTCCGCCCGTCATGTGTTCAGGCTGTCCTCATCGCGGCTTGTTCTACACACTGGCAAAGCATAAAATTACTGCTCTCGGCGATATCGGTTGTTACACTCTCGGCAGTGCCGCGCCGTTATTTGCGCTTGATTCAACACTGTGCATGGGCGCTTCTGTTTCGGGCATTCACGGATTCAACAAAGCAGGCGGAGAGGACAGCGAAAAGAAAACCGTTTGTGTGATCGGCGATTCAACCTTTATGCATTCGGGTATGACAGGTCTTGTCAATATTGCTTATAACAATTCAAACTCAACCGTTATCATTCTCGATAACTCCATTACCGGCATGACAGGTCATCAGCAGAATCCCACCACGGGTTACAATATTAAAGGCGAACCCGCCGCTGCCGTTAATCTCGAAGAACTTTGCCACGCAATCGGTATCGAAAGAGTCAGAGTTGTAGACCCCTACAATCTCAAAGAGTGCGAGGACGCCATTCTTGAAGAACTCTCTGTTCCGGCACCGTCGGTCATTATTTCAAGGCGTCCTTGTATGCTTTTGAAGTATGTCAAGGCAAAGCCTCCCGTTACCGTGAACGAAGATAAATGCGTCGGCTGTAAAATGTGCATGAAAATCGGCTGTCCCGCCATAAGCATAAAGAACGGCAAAGCGCATATTGACTTTACGCAGTGCGTCGGTTGTGATGTTTGCACACAGATGTGCAAGGTCAACGCTATTGAAAAGGGGGACAGATAATATGAGTACAAAGAACATAATGATTGTCGGCGTTGGCGGACAGGGCAGTCTTTTGGCAAGTAAGCTTTTAGGCTCACTACTGACAGACGAAGGCTTTGATGTTAAGGTCAGCGAGGTTCACGGTATGAGTCAGCGAGGCGGCTCCGTTGTTACCTATGTCCGTTTCGGTGACAAAGTTTACTCCCCTGTTATCAGCGAGGGCGAAGCAGATGTCATTGTTTCATTTGAAAAGATTGAAGCGGCAAGACATCTTGCCTGTCTGAAAAAAGACGGAAAAATCATTGTCAACACACAGGAAATTGACCCAATGCCTGTTATCACGGGTGCTGCTGACTATCCGACCGATATTATTGACGAAATGAAGTCAAAAGGCGTATATGTTGACGCAATAGACGCCCTTGAACTGGCAAAGCAGGCAGGCAATTCAAAGAGCGTTAACATTGTTCTTATGGGCAGAGTTGCAAAATACTTTGATATCCCCTATAACAAGTGGATTTCAGCTATCGAAAAGAACGTGAAACCTCAATTCGTTGAGATCAATAAAAAGGCCTTTGATTTAGGCTATAATGTATAAAAAAGGAGATTTGATTATGGCAGAACAACGCTACTATCAACCTGAAATTGAAACTGCTTCACGAGAAAAAATCATTGAAATTCAGAATGATAAGATCAGGAAACAAGTGAAACATGTTTACGAAAATGTTGAATACTATCGTAAACTCATGGATGAAAAGGGTGTGAAACCCG
>JAQXMV010000130.1 GCA_029013165.1 Oscillospiraceae bacterium
TGAAGTGCGGCATCGGCAAGTGCGGACGCTGCAATATCGGCTCCAAATATGTCTGCAAGGACGGCCCGGTTTTCAGATGTGATGAAGTTGATGAACTTCCCGACGAGTATTGATAATACCGTTGTCACACATTTTCTAAGAGAAAGGACAGATTAACATGAGTATGGTTAATGTATATTTTTTCGGCAAAAAATATGAAGTGCCCGGTGACATGACTGTCATGACGGCCATGGAATATGCCGGATACACCCTCAAAAGAGGCTGCGGCTGCCGTCACGGCTTCTGCGGAGCCTGCGCCACCATTTACAGAATCAAGGGTGACAACACCCTCAAGACCTGCCTTGCCTGCCAGAAGCAGGTGGAGGACGGCATGTATGTGGCTTCGATTCCCTTCTTCCCCACAGACAAGAGAACCTATGACATTTCTGAGATCAAGCCGACTCAGCAGATCATGATGGAGCTTTATCCCGAGATTTACAGTTGCATCGGTTGCAACGCCTGCACCAAGGCCTGCACCCAGGATCTCAATGTTATGCAGTATATCGCTTATGCTCAGAGAGGCGAATTTGAAAAATGTGCCGAGGAATCCTTCGACTGCGTCGCCTGCGGCTGCTGCAGCGTCAGATGTCCGGCCGAGATCTCTCACCCCATGGTCGGTCTGCTTGCAAGGAGACTGGTGGGCAAGTATATCGCTCCCGAAACCGAGCATCTCGCAAAGCGCGTTGAGGAAATCAACAGCGGTGCCTATGATGAGCTGATCGAGCAGATCATGGAAAAGCCCATCACCGAGATGCAAGAGCTTTATAATACCAGAGAGATCGAGAAATAAGGAGGGTTACCATTGTTTACTGCAAATATGCTTGAATCCATCAAGAAAGTGGAAGCTACCAGAGAAGAAAGAATGAAAACCGAACCCCGCCGTATGACCGCTGAGGAAAAGGATACTCTTCTCAAGGAATTCCACCCGGACTACAGAGAGGACGGCTTTGCCGAAATCAAGGTAGGACCCAACAAGGGACAGAAGGCTCCCAAGGAGCTCACAGAGCTCATTCATTCCAATTCCAGACTGATCAAGGATAAGGTCGACATCAACAGGGTAGACTATGACTGTGATGTGCTGGTGATCGGCGGCGGCGGAGCCGGCTCTTCGGCCGCCATCGAGGCTCATGAGGCCGGCGCCGATGTCATGATCGTCACCAAGCTGCGTATCGGCGACGCCAACACCATGATGGCTGAGGGCGGTATTCAGGCTGCCGATAAGGAAAACGATTCTCCCGTTCAGCATTATCTTGACGCTTTCGGTGGCGGACATTTTGCCGCAAGACCCGAGTTGCTGCGCCGTCTCGTTATGGAGGCTCCCGACGCCATCAAGTGGCTCAACGATCTGGGCGTTATGTTTGACAAGGACGAGGACGGCAGAATGGTTACCACCCACGGCGGCGGTACCTCGAGAAAAAGAATGCACGCCTGCAAGGACTATTCCGGCGCGGAGATCATGCGTAACCTGCGCGACGAAGTCCTCAACAGAAAGATTCCCGTTGTGGAGTTCACCTCAGCTGTTGAACTGATCAAGGACGACAAGGGTCAGGTGGCAGGTGCTGTTCTGCTGAACATGGAAACCGGCGACTATATGGTGGCAAGAGCCAAGACCGTTGTCATCGCCACAGGCGGCGCCGGCAGACTCCACTATCAGAACTTCCCCACCTCCAACCACTACGGTGCCACGGCCGACGGACTGATTCTCGGCTACAGAGCCGGTGCACCTCTGCTTTATCAGGATACCATTCAGTATCATCCCACGGGCGTTGCCTATCCCTCCCAGATTTTCGGTGCGCTGGTAACCGAAAAGGTTCGTTCTCTGGGCGCCATGCTCGTCAATAAAGACGGTGAAGCTTACGCTCATCCCCTCGAGACAAGAGACGTTTCCGCATCGGCCATTATCCGTGAGTGCGCTCAGGGCAGAGGTGTTGAAACGCCTCTCGGCTCAGGTGTATGGCTTGATACTCCCATGATTGAAATTCTCCACGGCGAGGGTACCATCGAAAAGAGAATCCCTGCTATGTTCAGAATGTATCTGAACTACGATATCGACATGAGAAAGCAGCCGATTCTGGTCTATCCCACTCTGCACTATCAGAACGGCGGTCTTGAGATCGGCGGCGACGGCTTCACCAAGGCCATTGATAACCTTTTGGTTGCCGGTGAGGCAGTGGGCGGTATCCACGGCAGAAACCGTCTGATGGGCAACTCACTGTTGGATATTATCGTCTTTGGCCGCAACGCCGGTAAGGCTGCGGCAAAGAAGGCCAAGGAGACCGTACTCGGCGAGATGACCCTCAGTCACATCGAAGAATATGAGAAAGAGCTTGCAGCTGCAGGCATCGACACCGGCAAGGTTTCTCCGATGCTGCTGCCGAATTATGCAAGACATGAAAGAGAGGAACAGAACTAATGCGCGAGATTAATGTTTCCAGTATTACCGATACCATCGAGAAGCTCTGTATTGAGGCCAACTGCCATCTTCCCGGAGATGTCAAGTGCGCCATCCAGACCTGCAGAGCCTGTGAGGACAGCCAGATCGCTCAAGGAATTCTTGACGATATCATCAAAAACTATGAAATTGCAGACGGCGAGAATGTGCCCATCTGTCAGGACACCGGCATGGCCTGTGTGTTCCTGGAGATCGGCCAGGATGTTCACATCGTCGGCGGTGATCTCACCGACGCCGTCAATGAGGGCGTACGCCGCGGCTATGACAAGGGCTACCTGAGAAAGAGCGTCGTCAAGGATCCCGTCAGAAGAGGCAACACCGGTGACAACACCCCTGCCATGATCTACACGGAGATCGTTCCCGGCGAAAACATCAAGATCACTGTCGGCCCCAAGGGCTTCGGCAGTGAAAACATGAGTGCGATCCGTATGTTCAAGCCCTCAGCCGGTCTGCAGGGCATCAAGGATTTCATCATTGAAACCGTTGAGGCAGCAGGTCCCAACCCTTGTCCGCCGATGGTTGTCGGTGTGGGAATCGGCGGCACCTTCGATAAGGCAGCTCTGCTGGCCAAGAAAGCCATCATGAGACCCATCGACTCGGAAAATCCCGATCCTTTCTATGCGGATCTGGAAAAGGAAATGCTGGAGAAGATCAACAATCTCGGCATCGGCCCTCAGGGCTTCGGCGGCAAGACAACGGCCATCGGTCTCAATATTGAGACGCTGCCCACGCATATTGCCGGTATGCCCTGCGCCATCAATATCAACTGCCATGTCACTCGTCATAAAACGGAGGTGCTCTAATATGGAAAAGCGTATCACCTTACCTCTCACCGAGGAAATTGCCAAATCGCTGAAAGCAGGCGACAGAGTTCTGCTCACCGGCACCATATACACCTCAAGAGACGCCGGTCACAAGAGAATGTGCGAAGCCCTCGCCCGCGGAGAAAAGCTCCCCTTTGACCCCACAGACGCCACGATTTATTATGTCGGCCCCACGCCGGCCAAGCCCGGCACGGTCATCGGCTCAGCCGGCCCCACCACCAGCGGCCGTATGGACGCTTACGCTCCCACCATGATGAGTGTCGGCGCCAGAGGCATGATCGGCAAGGGCGCAAGACTTCCTGAGGTTGTTGACGCCATGAAAAAATACACAGGCGTATATTTCGGCGCCATCGGCGGCGCCGGTGCCCTCCTTGCCAAGTGTATCAAGAGCGCCAAGCTCATTGCTTTCGAGGATCTGGGTGCAGAAGCTCTCAGAGAGCTTTATGTGGAGGATATGCCCCTTACGGTTATCATTGACAGCCAGGGCAATAACCTCTATGAGCTGGGTCGAGAGGAATATCTCGCTTCCAAAAAGTAAGTTTTTAATAAGAATTGATCAGCCCATGACATTCGTCATGGGCTGATCACCGTTTATATCATACAATTCACGCATGGTTCTCCACATGCCATGAAAAATCACAGTCATTCCAAAACCATTTCATTTTAGCCGACAGGAATTGCTTTTCTCCTCTGTGGTCATAAAATTCACTTCGGATGGTTCTGCCGTCAAATCTCATGTTGTGCTGAATCTGCAGCATGACGCTGTCATCAATAGATGCGCCGGCTTTATGGACAGCGTCGGCTATTTCTGTCTTATTATTCTCAATCACATAGCTTTTGTAGCCACCGCCGCAGGCACCGGCTGCCATAGATACCGTCCCGAAAAGACCGAAACCAACGTATATGGCACCGGACAAAACACAAACGCAAATTATGACAATGAGTAGTTTTGATAGAGTTTTCTTCTTCATAATAACATCTCCTGATTATTGGATTTATATTGAGTAAAGTTTTGTGCAACAATATCGCTTTAAACACTGATTGTCGCTGATTCATTGATTACAGCGAGTCTTAAAGAAGTTTATCTCCACATGAGTATCACCTTCCTTCAATTTCTATATTAATATATTGCATTCACTAAGTCAATGTTATTTCTGTATTCTTAAAATTTCATAATTTAAAATACATATTTGTTGTTAATGGAATGTGCTTGCTATTACCAACAAAAAAGCCGATACATTCATTAAAATGCATCGGCTATATTTGACTGAATATAGAGAATTTACAGGAATATAATGATCAGCTGTGACACAAGTACAACGGCGATCAGGGAAATGGGATAAGTTGCCGCATAGGCGGAAGCAACATCGTCGGTGCCTGAAACATTGATCAGTGTGCCGAGAGCCGGTGTGCTGGTCATACCGCCGGTGATGGAGCCGAGAGCATTGAGCAGGTTGAATTTCAGCACATACTTGGCAAAGATATAACCGATGATCATGGGGACGATGGTCATGATGATACCGTATAAGAAGTAGACAGCCTTGAAATATTCGATAAATTTGGCACCGCCGGCTACGCCTGCACCGATGAGGAAGAGCATCAGACCCAGCTCGCGGAATACCTCAAGGACTCTCTTTTCCACCTTGAGGCTGACGGGACCGATGTGACCGAGATGACCGAAGACCAATGAAACCAGCAGTGTGCCGCCGGTGGTGGTCAGTGAGAAATTGCCGGAAAGACCGATCAGAGAAAGAGGAATCTTGATGGCGCCGACGAAAATGCCCAAAACAGCGGCAAGACCGAAGGGGAAAAGACCGAAATGATCCATGGAAAGGAGCTTGCCTTTATACTCGTTGGCCTTGGAGGGGCCGTCAATTTTGAGCTTGGCTCTTTCCTCTTCCATGTTGGCTTTGGTGAGCTTCGGCATGAGCTGAACGAAGAGAACAACGCCGACAACACCGAAGAGATAGGCGATACCGTGACCAACGGTAACGGCCGATTCATATTGCGGCAGTACCGTATCCTTGGCTGCGGAAAAGGCCGGGGTACTGGTCAGAGAGCCTGAGAGAATGCCGACAAGCATAGCGACGAATTCCTTGGGATCGTCCTCTGCGCCGCGGCCGATGAAATAGCATCCGACGCAGGCGAGACCGCCGGCAAGGATGATGATCAGTCCTAAAACAATATAGGATTTGTAGTTCTTCTTGAGATCCTTGAAGAAATTGGGGCCGGCGATGAAACCGACGGCAGTGACAAACATGATCAGACCGATGTTTTCGATGATTTTCAGCGCCTGACCGCTGATGTCAAAAGTGGTGTCGCCAACCGTCTGAATAACAGCCGCAGAGAGCTGACGGGAAAACAGTGCACCGTAAAATAGTGCAACGATGAAAACGCCGGCTGTACCCAAAGATACACCTTTGATGGTAATTCTGCCCAGTGCATAACCGACCACGGTGATAATGAACACGGACAACATGAGAAATGTGATACCCTGAACGGATATCACGCCGCCAAATAGACTCATTTTTTTAAAAACCTCCTGATTTTATGGTTGCTAAAAGACCAATGGTATTCTATCACCACGGTCTATAATTGTCAAACCTAATTCTCTACAAAGAAGTGCAGTGAAATTTCTAAGTTTTTGGCAATAAATACATATATCGTCATAAGACGACAGACAGCGCCGGGAGCAGGTCTTGAAAAAGAAATAAAGAACCGCTATACTTAGGATTAGAAAAAATTTGAAAAGTATGTAACGAAATCATAAAATTCTGCATTAACTGACAGAAAACACGAAAGGAGGGAGAGAAAAATGCAGGCTATGGACGAAATCTATCAGAGCTACGCCAGAACGGTTTATAAATATCTGATGTCGCTGACGGCAGATGAAAATTTGGCAGAGGAGCTGACGCAGGAGACCTTCTATCAGGCTATACGCTCCATTGACCGTTTTGACGGCAGCTGCCGTATTTCGACCTGGTTGTGTGCCATCGCTAAAAATCAGCTTCTCTCCTACCGAAGAAAGCACCCTGTCAGTGACGAGGTGACCGAGGATATCCTGACGGAAAAATCCGCAGAGGAGTCGGTGCTGGATTATGAAAACCGAGTGGAAACGCTGAAAAAACTTCACGGCTGCCCGGAGCCTTACCGGGAAGTCATGTATCTGCGCGTTTACGGCAATCTCTCGTTCCGGGAGATCGGCGACATCATGGGCAAAACGGAAAACTGGGCGCGCGTGACATTTTACCGAGGAAAAGAACACCTCAGAAAGGAGCTTGAGAAGCATGAATAAAATACCCTGTGAAATCATCAGAGATCTTTTCCCTTCTTATATCGAGGGCCTCACGGCCGAGAAAACCAACACTGCCGTGAGAGAACACATCGAGGACTGTGAAAGCTGCCGAAATCTTCTGAGAGAACTGGAGCCACTGAAAAGCCCGACGGACAGCGAGAAAGATAAAAAGGAAATCGACTTTCTGAAAAAGCAGCGACGAAAAAGCCACTTCAAAATGTTCCTTGCCGTCCTCGTGACCATCGCTGTTATCCTCGGCTCCCTGTCGGCTGTTTATTGCCTGAAGCCGGTGAAAGATTTTGAGGCGAAGATCGCACCCATAAGAGTATCTCAGACCGAGTCGGGAGCGAAGTGGATGTCCTTTTATGCCATGAGCACCCGGGAAGATACCGTTATAAGAGACGGCTCCGTCGAGGTAGAGGACGGTGTGTTAAATCTGAATTTTCAAGGCAGGCGTCGGATCCCGATGATCGGTCGGTATTATCAGAACAACTGCACCGAGCATTCCTATTCCGGCGACGGCATCACACAGGTGAATGACGGCGACAGAGTGCTCTGGTATGAGGGACAGAATATTTCGCCGATCACTTCGGCCGCCTTTTCCAAAAAACATCTCTATATAGGCGACATGAGCGCCAACGCAGCCACAGCCGCCGCACTGAACATCGGCGATTATTTAGGCAGCTTCACCAATGCGCTTTATACCAACAATGAGCCCTACGGCTGGAAGCTGATTCTGGAGCGCAGGATTCCTGCCGTCCGGCGGGAAGAGTCCGAAAAGCTGATGAAAAAATATGCCTGCGCACTTCTCGGCACTGTCGAAAACCTCAGCTATGTCACTTTTTCCTATACCGTTGACGGTACACTCGAGACTCGTGATGTGACCGTTACAGCCAAGCAAGCCACGGATTATTTCGGCGAAAACATCAAGAACTGTTATCAGGATATCGGCGTTCTCCAGAGACTCATGGATAAAACCGGTCTCAGTGAGCTCTCCTATGCGCCGGTGGATACAAACTTTGACGAAAGAATCACAGCAAGCATACACAACGAAACCCATTTGTGCCTTTATTATATGCTGGATTATTCCGTTGCCTCGGTGAGTATAACTTTCAATAAAGATGACGAAGTAATATTCAGTAGTATCTGCACCAATGCCGACGGTAAAACCGATATCGGTTCGGGTGATATCTTAGTGTTTGATTGCCCGCTGAATACTTTGCCCGACACGAGCCCTTCGGGCATCGTGACGGCGAAAATCACGCTGACCAATTCTCAGGGACTGACCGAGGAAATCGAAAAGGAGATTGTTTTCAGCTCGGTTTACGGCAATGCCTATGAGTGGATGATCACCCGAGACAGCACCGGCAAGCTGACTCTGGCGCAGTGAGGCGTTGTCGCTTGAGACGGCGGGGGATTGTTAAATACTTTATTCATACCGGATATTGATTGGAAAGGGGTGAATCCCATGCAGTGAGCAAATTGTTTTGGAATGAAAAAAATGTATTTAATCGGAAAGGAAGAAGAATCTATGGAAAAAAGATCTTATCTGATATCTGGTTCGTTTCCTTTCATGTCTGAGGTGGTGCTATTATGAAAGAAAAGTCGAAGAATACTTCACGCATGAAAAAAATCATACTATCCGTATTGTTGCTTTGCTTGCTGGTATTCTCCGCATACTGTATACATTATATTTTAACTACAGCGTCTTTTAACGGTGCACAGTATTACAACATCCCCAAAAAAGAAACGGTTGTTGGCTCTGAGACCTTTATTTGTGGTGATTCTTTGCAAGATTTTCCCGGTTGGACAGTTGTTGTTTCGCGTGATATGGAGCGTGACAATGAGGTGTTTATCCTTGAATACGCATCGCCGCCGGCCTTTGACATTCTTCATGTTCTGAACCCC
>JAQXMV010000131.1 GCA_029013165.1 Oscillospiraceae bacterium
CAGATGTCCCTTGCTCTCAAAAAACGAGAGGTATTTCTCTCTGATCTCGTTGAGTCCCATCCATTGCATTTTGCTTGATCTTCCTTTCTTAACCTGAATAAAAAAAATAAAGTGCCTCTCACATTTCGGGGTGAAAAATCCACGGTACCACCCGAATTGTGCCAAAGCACCACTCTACTGCCTTTAACGCCGGCCTGCGTCTGCCCTTTCGGGAGCAACTGGTGAAAGCAGCGGCCTGCCTGTTCTCTGTGGCCGGAACACCTCACAGCCAAGGGTGCTCCTCTCTGAAAACCGGAACAAGAAAGCTTCTTTCGTCATCGTCTTTCTTTGTTATTCTCAACGCCATATATTTTACTATTTTCCTTTTCGTTTGTCAATAGTTTTCCCCTCAATTCCACACTGATACAGAGGAATTGAGGGGAAGCGTTTTATTTGATTTTATTGCGGATCATTTTGAAAAGCTCAGAGATGATCGTGAATGTTCTGGTGCTGACAAGGCGGAAAATAAAATCTCTGACCTCTTTCAGCAAACCGGTGGGCTCTTCATAGGTCAGCGTATTGCCGTCATCGAGGACAAAAGCCTGGGTCAGGCACACACCGCCCTCACCGTAAAGCTCCGCTCTGACATAGAGGAAATCCTCACTGCCGCTGATCTGATCGAGATCAAGAGTGCCGCACTGAGCCGGAGTTCCTGTGGCAATGACCTTGCCGTTGGCAATCCACTGAATCGAATCGGCATTTTCTGCGCTGACGCTGAGAACATGACCCTTGACCGAGACATTGGTGAACATCGGATAGGCAAGATTCATGTTTCGGGCATCAATCGCCTCGGCAGGTCCGATAATGTCATTGGCCGGCAGTATTCTCGTCACACAGAAGAAAGCGCCGCTCTGCATGGTCTTTTTGATATTTTCGACATTGTTTTCCTCCATCATAAAGACGCTGAAAGAGGTGTCGATATTCAGCCTGTCATGGGCGTCGGAATTGCTGAAGCCGATGATATTTCTGCCGTAAGGAAGGGTATACATCAGCATATTGTCCCATAAGATTCTGTCATATCCCGTGGTGCTGTTTCTGTCATTGAAGACCTCGATACCGAGACAGGTGGGATATTTCAGCAGCAGCTCCGAGAAGAAGCGGACATTCCAGGGTTTGCTGACCTGAGAAATGTCCTTGTTGCTGTCAAGGAGATCTCCCGGATGATTGATGTGGGAAAGACCACCGTTTTCCTGAACGAGTTGAATGGCCTGCTCGTAGCCGTTTTCACTGCCGCCGAAGCCGTCGCCCACACCGTCAGGGAGAAAATAGCCGTTGACATGACATTTCGTGAGAGTGAGGTTATTGAGCTCATTGGCTCCGGTGACGCAGACCATTTTGTTGCCTCTCGGACTGCCTGACGCCAGCGGATAACTGCCGCTTGTGATGGCTTCATATTCTTCGTCGGTAAGGTGCGCAATCTCCTTGCCTATAAGAGGATTATAGGAATAGAGAATCTGTCTGGTGGGTTCCTGATTCCACTCCACGCCGGTAGCGCCGTGGTCAGAATTAGCCAGAAAGTCGAAGCCCTGTTCGTAGTATTCCTTCACCATCGCCGCCAGGCTCTCGTCGGCGTCGCTGTAGGTGGTGTGCGAGTGCAGGTTGCCCTTATAGGCGCCCCATGCACCGTCGCCCTCCCAGACAACGTCAGCATAAGGATTGACTACGGTGTAAGTTTTTTCTTCGCCGGCAGCCGCAGCCGGCACAAGCAGTCCGACGCACAGCACGCAAGCAAGAAAAAGAGCCATGATTTTTCGTGTTTTCTTCACAATGGGTTCCTCCTGTTAATTAGAATGGTAACATTTTAAACCATTATTTTTTTCATGTCAATAGATTGGAGAAATAACAGAAAAATATTTTTAACAAAAACGGGGAATACCTTTTTATGGCATTCCCCGAGGATACTATCAGTTTTATTGTCAGACTTCTCAGGCCTCAGACCAGCTCTCTGCCCATGAGCACACCCATGACAGAGGCCATCATCAGTCCTCTGGTCCAGCCGGAGGAATCACCGAGACAGTGGAGGCCCTTGACATTGGTATTGAAGTGCTCGTCCATCTTGACGCGGTTGGAATAGAATTTCAGCTCCGGTGAATACAGTAGGGTTTCCGTGGAAGCAAAGCCCGGAACCACATGATCCACAGCCTTGATGAAGTTGATAATATTCATCATGGCCCGATAGGGCATGGCGGCAGTGATGTCACCGGCCACGGCGTCGGGCAGGGTGGGTCTGACATTGGACTGGCTCAGTTCCTTTTCCCAGGTGCGCTTGCCGTCGAGAATATCGCCGAAACGCTGAACGAGGATATGTCCTGCGCCGAGCATATTGGTCATCTCACCCACGAGCTTGGCATACTCAATGGGCTGATTGAAAGGATAGCTGAAATTGTGGGACACGAGAATCGCCAGGTTGGTGTTGTTGCTCTTGATGTCCTTATAGGAGTGACCGTTTACCACGGCCAGATCGTTGTCATAGTTTTCCTGGCTGACGAAGCCGCCGGGATTCTGACAGAAGGTTCTCACCTTATTTTTAAAGGGCTGAGGATATCCGATGAGCTTGGATTCATACAGAACCTCATTGACCTTTTCAATGATTTCGTTCCTGACCTCCACGCGCACACCGATATCAACGGTTCCCGGCTGATGGGCAATGTCGTATTCGGCGCAGATCTTCTCCAGCCAGTCTGCTCCTCTTCTTCCTGTGGCGATGACGGTATGCTCCGCTTCGATGGTCATGGTCTCGCCCTTGTTGTTTCTCAGATGAACGCCCTTGCAGACGCCGTCTTTCAGAATAATATCATGGCACTCATAGCCGAAAATGATCTCCACGCCCTTTTCCAGCAGAAACTGTTCAATGGCGAAATAGATGCTCTGTGCCTTTTCGGTGCCCATGTGTCTGATGGGGCAGTCCACGAGCTTGAGTCCGGCCTGAATGGCTCTCATGCGGATCTCCTTGACCTCTTTGGAGTTATTGATGCCCTCGATGTGGGTGTCGGCACCGAATTCAAGGTAGATCTTATCCGTATAATCTATAGTTTCCTGCGCCTTGTTTTCCCCGATCAGGCTCGGCAGATCACCGCCGACCTCATAGCAGAGAGAGAGCTTGCCGTCAGAGAAAGCGCCGGCGCCGGAAAAGCCTGTGGTGATGTGACAATAGGGCTTGCAGCTGACGCATTTATGGGTCTTGTCCTTGGGACAGTGTCTTTTCTCCACGGGCTGACCCTTTTCAACAATCACGATACTCTTGGAGGTACCTTTTTTGATCATCTCAATGGCGGTAAAAATTCCGGCAGGGCCTGCGCCGATGATCACAACATCTTTTTTCATTTTCTTTATCCTCCCTGTCTTCGGCATAAGAAAAGACCTGATGCAAGGTTTACAAGAGGTCTTTGTGTATGCACTTGTATTCTAAGGGAACGCGGCGGAAGCCCGCCGTGGAAAAAGGCGCTATACACCTTTCCTGCTCCCAATCCTGCTTCAATATTATAGCAAAATTCATTTGCCTTGTCAAGGTATAGGATTTTCCTCTTTTTCCGTCACGATGCCAAGACAGATCTCACGGAAAACCGGCGCGCAGTCGCTGCTGCCGCCCATGCCGTTTTCATTGAGCACCACAACGATATAATGGGGATTATTAGCCGGGAAAAAGCCGGCAAACCAGGTGCGGCATATCTCTTCAGAGCCGGAGAAGATACCGCTTTGCGCCGTTCCCGTTTTTCCCGCCAACTTCACCAGATCACTGTAGGCACTGCGGGCATTGCCGTTCTCCGTCACAGAGGAAAGCATTTTTCTCATCTGCGTCACCGTTTCCCCAGAAAGGAGCTTTCTCCCTTCACTGCTTTTTTCTTTGGTCATCAGACCCATATAATCGGTATAGCCCATAATCAGCCGTGGTGAAAGGCAGTTGCCCGTGGCAAGAGTGTGATAAATCTTCGCCACCTGCAGAGGAGTCAGCATGAGCTTGCCCTGACCGAAAGCAAAATTGGCCAGTTCGCCTTTGATTTTCAGGTCATTTTCATCGGGCAGTGTCCCCTTTCTGCCGGCAATGCGTGAAGCGAGCACATCTTTTTCCCCCAGACCCATCCGACGACACAGTTCGAGGAGAAAATCGCTGTCGGTGTGCATAATAAGATTAACGAAATAGGTATTGCAGGACTGCTCCAGAGCCGTTGTCATGTTCATTTTACCGTGGGATTTATGGCCGTAGCAAGAAAAGACCCTGTCGCCTATTTGTACCGAACCCGTGCACTCATATTCATAGTCCGGGCTGACGCCGCTTTCCAGCGCCGCCGCGGCCACAAGAGGCTTAAAGACTGAGCCCGGCGCATAGGCTTCCAGCACCTTATTGACCAGGGGCGAGTCCTCCCGGTCAAGGCTGGCCGCCACATTACCGGGATCATAGCGCGGCAGGCTGACCGAGGCAAGAATCTCCCCGGTGTGGGCGTGCATAACCAGGGCGCAGCCGCTTTTGATTACGCTTTTTTCCATGGCTTTTTCACAGATACGCTGAATGCTTTCATCAAGGGTCAGTACAACGCCTGCTTTCGAGGAATAGTTTTCGTCATTCACGGTCTTTTTCATGCCGGCCAGGACTCTGCCCACCGCGTCCACGGCAAAGGTGACAGAGAGCTTGCCGGCATTTTCCCGCAGAAAAATGTCACAGGAGCTTTCCATACCGGTGACGCCGTTTTCTCCGGAAGAATCCGTATAGCCGATGATATGCTCGGCGATGGGATCGTCATCATATCGGTCGCTGACGGTAAAGGTACGGATAAACTCATTATTGATCTCCTCGTCAACCTCCATGAGAAACGGATAGCCTTTTTCAATTTTTTCTATCAGCACGGAATCCTCCGCCTTGCCTTTCAGATATTCATAAGCGGCGGCCGAGGGCGTCACCGCGGCCACAAGCCGCTGTGTACGGTTGACCAGCGGCGTCAGATTGCGGTCATAAATCATGCCGCGCCGCTGCCCAACAACCACCGTGCGTTTGGACTGGGACTCCATCACCGAGGAAAAGTCCATGCGTCCGATATAGATCAGTCTTATCATCAGAGCCATCAGGCACAAAACCAGACCCGAATAAAGGGCAATTATCCTTTTCATCATCATATTTCACCTTTTATTATTTTCTCAAGGGAAGCCGAGAAAAAAACAGGAGAAAAAATGGAAAAAAATTTATAAAAGTACTTGATTTTTTTGGAAAACGGGCTAAAATATAAATTAGCACTCAGGGGTGTTGAGTGCTAAGAATTAGCAAACCGACACCGCTAAGCAATTATATTTCGTTCAGGAGGATTTTATTATGACTATCAAACCATTGCTCGACAGAGTTGTTCTCAAACCCTGCGAAATCGAAGAAACCACACAAAGCGGTTTCATTCTTACCAGCGCTTCCCAGGAAAAGCCTCAGTTCTCTGAGGTTGTGGCTGTAGGCCCCGGCGGCGTCATTGACGGCAAGGAAACCGAAATGTATGTCAAAGTCGGCGACAAGGTCATCTCAGGCAAATATGCCGGCACAGAAGTCAAGATTGACGGCGAAGAATACAACATCGTCCGCCAGAGCGACATTCTCGCAGTTGTAGAATAATCTTCAGGAGGTATTTATCATGGCTAAACAAATCATTTACGGCGAAGAAGCAAGAAAAGCTCTTCAGAGCGGTATCGACAAGCTCAGCAACACAGTCAAAATCACACTCGGCCCCAAGGGCAGAAATGTTGTCATCGACAAAAAATACGGCGCTCCCCTGATCACCAACGACGGTGTGACCATCGCCAAGGAAATCGAGCTGGAGGATCCCTTTGAGAACATGGGCGCCCAGCTGATCAAGGAAGTGGCAACCAAGACTAACGATGTGGCCGGCGACGGCACCACAACGGCTACACTGCTGGCTCAGGCTCTTGTCCGCGAGGGCATGAAGAATGTCGCCGCAGGCGCCAACCCCATGGTCGTGAAAAAGGGTATTCAGAAAGCCGTCACCAAGGCAGTGGAAGTAGTCAAGGCAAACTCCAGCCCCGTTAACTCTTCGGCAGATATCGCCAGAATCGCAACCATCTCCTCCGCCGATGAATCCGTCGGCCAGCTCATCGCCGAGGCCATGGAAGTTGTCTCCACCGACGGCGTCATCACCGTTGAGGAATCCAAGACAGCCGACACCTACAAAGAGGTCGTTGAGGGCATGCAGTTCGACAGAGGATATATCTCCCCCTATATGGCTACGGATATGGACAAAATGGAAGCCGTTATCGACGACGCTTCTATTCTCATCACAGACAAAAAGATCAGCAACATTCAGGAGATCCTTCCTCTCCTTGAGCAGGTTCTCAAAATGGGCAAAAAGCTCGTCATCATCGCTGAGGATGTAGAGGGCGAAGCCCTGGCTACCCTCCTTGTCAACAAGCTGCGCGGCACCTTCACCTGCGTTGCCGTCAAGGCTCCCGGTTTCGGCGACAGAAGAAAGGAAATGCTTCAGGATATCGCCATCCTCACCGGCGGTCAGGTTATCACCTCCGACCTGGGCCTTGAACTCAACGCCGCAACCGTTGATATGCTCGGCAGCGCAAGACAGGTCAAGGTCACCAAGGAAAACACCACCATCGTTGACGGTGCCGGTGACAAGGAGCAGATCAAGGCCCGCGTCAATCAGATCCGCGCTCAGATCGAAGCCTCCACTTCCGAATTTGACACCGAGAAGCTCCAGGAGCGTCTGGCTAAGCTCGCCGGCGGCGTAGCTGTCATCAAGGTCGGCGCTGCAACAGAAACCGAAATGAAAGAAAAGAAGCTGCGCATCGACGACGCACTGGCCGCCACCAAGGCTGCCGTGGAAGAAGGCTCCGTTGCCGGCGGCGGCGTAGCACTGCTCAACGCCGTACCCGAGGTCACCAAGCTGCTGAGTGAAACCGACGACGAGGACGAAAAGACCGGTATCCGTATCGTCATCAAGGCTCTCGAGGAGCCCATCCGTCAGATCGCCAAAAATGCAGGTCTTGAGGGTTCGGTTATCATCAACGATATCCTCGCCTCCGGCAAGACCGGCTACGGCTTCAACTTTGCCAAGGAAGAGTACGTCAACATGGCAGAAGCCGGTATCCTCGACCCCACCAAGGTCACCCGTTCCGCACTGCAGAATGCTTCTTCCGTTGCCGCTATGGTACTGACCACCGAATCCCTGATCACCGACATCCCCGATCCCGCCGGTGACGCAGCAGCCGCTGCCGCTATGGCGGCTCAGGGCGGCGGAATGTATTAATCCCCTCCTATAAAAAACAACGGTTCGTCTTTTCCCGGACGGTACCGCCTACAAAAGAGCGCAGACTTTTTTCGGTCTGCGCTCTTTTTATTTAGTTTTGCGAATCAGACCCATTCTATCCCCCTCAAAATCACGAACAAATGATGAACATTTTGTCAAACATATCCATATTAAGTTATCTTTAAACTTACTGATATACTATCATGCAAAAGAGAGCGAAGATTCACTTTTTAAATATTAAGTTTTTGTTACAATAATATGATGAGTTTGCAATTATTCAAATGAATTTAGTAAAATACAACGATATCTGTAGTTTTATTAATAAATAAAACACATTTACACAATATGTTTTATTTTATACGGCTTCAAACAAAAATTTATATAATTAATAATTTATTAATATTTGTTTTACATGATATACAAATTTACTCTTTATGATTTAGTCAAATTTTATAATACCTATACAGGTGTGTATTATAAATAAAAATGAAGAAATGAGGTAAAAAAAATGGATCTTAAAGCAACGAAAGTGGAACATTTCGGAATTCAGAGAAAAATGGTCGCCGCAATGACCAGCGAATCCTGGGAACATATTCCTCATGTAAGTTATATATATGAGCCGGAAGTAGGCGCTTTCTTCGATGAATACAAAAAGCTCAATGACGGCAGAAACGACGAAAACAAAATCACCTTTAACACGGTTATGCTCAAAGCCATCGTGGAGGGTCTCAAGGAAGCCCCGGCCATGAATGCCCACATCAAGTATAACCGCCATCTTGTCCGCGGCGTCATCACCACATACGAAAACATCAATATCTCCATGCCAATGATTCTCCCTAACGGCGAAATGATGACGGTCAATCTCCATGATTTCCAGAATAAAAACCTCGACGAAATGGTCGATTACATCAAGGATGTTTCCCGCAGGGCCCAGCAGTCGGACCTCAATGAAGCCATGTATTCCGCATCCTACAACAGAACCCTCAACACAGTCAAGGAGGGTCGTGTCATTGAGGCTCTTCTCAGAATTATCGGCTCCAAGACCGGCAAGCACAAGATCTCATACCGCAAAGGAAAAGCAAGGAAAGAATACTACAGTATTCCCGAAACCGAGCGCCTTGGCGACAGCGATATCCAGCAGGGCACCATCACCGTCTCCAATGTCGGATCCCTGGATCTGGCACAGCGCGGCTGCATCGGTTTGCTGGAGATCATACCACCCCAGGTCTGCGCCATCAGCATCGGCGCTATTCAGGAAAGAGCTGTCATCAAAAAGGACAGCGAGGGCAACAGCAAAATCGCCATCGGCAAAATTCTTCCTCTTTGCATCGCCTTTGACCACAGAGCCCTCGATTTCCAGGATGTTGTCCCTTTCACCAAGAAGCTCGATGAGATCTTCGCTCATCCCGAAATACTCCAGACCTGGCTGAACAAGTAAAGCGAACCGTTATTATCCATCCCGCAGGTTTCACTGCGGGATTTTTTGCTCATGAAAAACTCCCACGGTGAAAACCACCGTGGGAGAAAAGCTGTTAGGCCCTGTCATATATTGATGAAATACACATCGTTGCCCCTGGACTTGATGAAGCGGAGAAGATCGGAAAATTTCAGCCACAAAAACGCCGTATTATCATTGGGGTGGAAGCCCACAAGGCCCTCCAGATTCCGCAGATCACTGTCAAAAACCACATTCACATCGGCGTCATCGTCATTGAGAATCCCGAAAGGAGAGACGGCACCGGGCGTCAGCCCGAGGTGCTTCATCAGTCTTTCGTCAGAGCCGAAGCTCAGACGGCTGCAGCCCAGTTGGGCTCTGATCTCATTCTGAATATCCGGGTGCTTATCCTTCATCATGGACACCACGTAATGCGTCTTTCCGTTGGCGTTTCGGAGGAAGAGATTTTTACACAGCTCGCCCTCTGTGAAAATGCCCAGCTCCTCCATTTCCTCGATGGTGTGCACCGGCTGATGATGAATCACCTGATAGTCAATTCCCAGCTCATCAAGAGCCTGATATACCTTTTCCTGCTGTGTCATAGTCTGCCTTTCTTACTGCTTCGTATAAGTGTAGGTTTTGCCGTCCGCTTCCCCCTCCAGGGTCAGGGTGTTGCCGCTGAGGGTGTATTCAAAGTGCTGAGTGGTCAGGGTGCCCGCAACATAATAGAGAATAGACAGCTCGCCGTCATCGACCTCATAGCCGCCGGTATAAGTGCCGCTGCCGTAGACCGTGACGATACAGTCGGGCTTGAAATCATAGGCCTTATTGCCGGCGCTGTCAAGCCACACACCGATGAGATCGTCCTCTGTGCCGAAATCAATCGAGGAGCCCTTGCGGACAAAGACCTTGGTCTCATTGCCGCTGCTGAGTCTCATGGAGTTTGTCGACACGCTGTAGATATATTTTTCCGTAATCCGGCTGCCGTTATCCCCGGAATACTGCAAAGTGACCGTATCACCCTCGGCAATATAAACGCCGGCATACTTTTTGCCGTTCTGTACGATTTTCAGCTCACCGTCGGAACCGAAAGTATATTTCACCGAAGAATCACTGTTGACCCAGGAGCCGTAAAGCTCCTCGGGAGCCGACTGAACCGAAGCCGCTGTGGTGTTGGCCGCAGCGGTGCCGGAGGCAACTGTGGCGGTAGCGGCCGTGGTGCCCGTGGCCTGTCCCCTGCGGTAGGTGGAAACATTGCCGTCCTCTATGTCCCTCATGGTGAGGGTGTCGTTGGCAATGGCGATGGTGTAGGTTTTATCAATGGTAGCCGTGTAAATGGAATAGGATATTTTCAGCTTGTCGCCGCTGAGCGTATAGGCGCCGTTATCAGCCTTGCCCTCAAAGGGAATATTAAAGCCCTCCAGATTCACATAGGTGATGGATACTCTGCCGTCGGCAAAGAACTCATAACCACTCATGCCGGCACTGTCGGTCCATTTGCCGATGAGAAGCTCTGCCAGCGTGGGCAGAGGCGCCTGGGTGGTGGTCACAGGCTTTGTCGAGGTCGTGACGGGCGGCTCAGCGGCCGTCGTGTTGACCACTTCATTCCCGTTTTCAGTAGGTTTTCTGTCGGTGTTTCTTTCCACTGTGAGAGCACCGG
>JAQXMV010000132.1 GCA_029013165.1 Oscillospiraceae bacterium
GGCACCGGCGCGATCATGGCCGTTCCGGCTCATGATCAGCGTGACTATGACTTTGCCAAAAAGTTCGGCGTGGAAATCATCGAAGTCATCAAGGGCGGCGACATTTCACAGGCTGCTTATGCCGGCGACGGTGAGATGGTCAATTCCGATTTCCTCAACGGCTATCAGGATAAGAAGTCCTCTATTGAGCGTATGCTTCAGTTCCTGACGGAAAAGGGCATCGGTGAAAAGGGCGTACAGTATAAAATGAAAGACTGGGCCTTTAACCGCCAGCGTTACTGGGGCGAGCCGATCCCCATTGTTCACTGCCCGGACTGCGGAATCGTTCCCGTACCCTACAGTGAGCTTCCTCTGAAACTGCCGAAAGTGGAAAACTTTGAGCCTGGTTCCGACGGTGAAAGCCCTCTGGCAAAGATTGACTCCTTTGTCAACTGCACCTGCCCCAAGTGCGGCGCGCCCGCCCAGCGGGAAACCGACACCATGCCTCAGTGGGCCGGTTCCTCCTGGTATTTCCTCAGATACATTGATCCCCACAATAACGAGCGCTTTGCCGATATGGATAAGCTGAAATACTGGGGTCAGGTTGACTGGTATAACGGCGGCATGGAGCATGTCACCCGACATATGATCTATTCCCGCTTCTGGCACCGTTTCCTTTATGATATCGGTGAGGTTCCCTATGACGAGCCCTATGCCAAGAGAACGGCTCAGGGACTGATTCTGGGTCCCGACGGCGAAAAGATGTCCAAGTCCAAGGGTAATGTTATCGACCCCAATGATATCGTTGATGCTTTCGGCGCTGATGTTTTGCGTACTTATGTGCTTTTCATGGGCGATTATGAAAAAGCCGCTCCCTGGTCTCAGGACAGTGTGAAGGGCTGTAAGCGCTTCATTGAAAGAGTCTGGAATCTGCAGGAAATTCTCAATGATTCCGAGGAATACTCCAAGAAGCTGGAAAGCCATTTCCACAAAACCGTCAAGAAAGTGACCGAGGACATCGAAAGTCTCAAATATAACACGGCGATTTCCGCCCTGATGACTCTGCTCAATGAGATATATGACGCAGGCTCCGTGACCAGAAAAGAGCTTTATACTTTCATCTCTCTGCTCAATCCCTTTGCGCCCCATGTGACGGAAGAAATCAATGAGGCCATGGGCAACAGCGAAATGCTGGCCGTCAGTGAATGGCCGACCTACGAGGAGAGCAAATGCGTTGATGCCGAGATCGAAATCGTGGCACAGGTCAACGGCAAAGTCAGAGCCAAATTTACCGTCAGCGCCGATATCAGCGCCGATGAGGCGGTGGCACTGGCCAAGGCAAACGACAGAATCGCCGCAGAAATCAGCGGAAAGACCGTTGTCAAGGAGCTTTATGTCAAGGGCAGACTGGTGAATATTGTTGTGAAATAATATTTTTTCATAATATTCATTCATGTTGTGTTTTTTCCCTTGACAAGGCAAAAACTTTGATGTATAATATATCGCGTATCCTTAGTGGAAATATACCCCTGCTAACAGGTAAGGGAGGGAAATATAAATGAGTCAGGTAAAAGTAAAAGAGAACGAGTCACTCGACAGCGCTCTCAGACGTTTCAAAAGACAGACTTCACGCGATGGCATCATCCAGGAGGTTCGTAAAAGAGAACACTACGAAAAGCCTTCAGTTGCCAGAAAAAAGAAGTCTGAGGCTGCTCGTAAGCGCAAATTCAAGTAATTAACGAAAATCACCCAAGGACTTATGTTCTCCGGGTGATTTTGTCTTTGTATGATGTGTTGTATTTCCATATCGGCCGTTTCCTTTGCTGAATAAAGGGCGGTCAGAGCGTGAAAGAGAAAGGATGACCTTACCGTGATCAGTCAGCTCAAATCTTATCTGAAAGAAAATAACGCCGGTGCTCTGATTATGAGCGAAGAAAATATTTGCTATTTCACCGGTTTCCACTCCACCAACGGCTATCTGCTCGTCACAGGAGACAAAGCCGTTTTTCTCACGGATTCGCGATATATCGAAGCGGCAGGGAATACTATAACTGTCTGTGACGATGTTTTGCAGATCCGTTCTCTGAGCGGTGAGCTTCTGCCTCTGGCTGAAAAGCTGGGTGTCCGCAAGCTCTGCCTGGAGAGCGAGAGAATCACCGTCGCAAGGTTTCAGGAGCTGAAAAGGCTCTTTTGCGGCATAGAGCTCGTCTGTGACGGGGCTCTGGACAGAGAAATCTCTGAAATCAGAAAGGTCAAAACCGAAGCGCAGGTTGAGAAGATCGTGAAAGCACAGCGAATCGCCGAAAAGGCTTTTGCGCACATTCTCACTTTTATTACCGAGGGCAAAACCGAAAAGGAAATCGCTCTGGAGCTGGACTATACCATGCTGCGTTCCGGCGCTGACGCGCTCTCTTTTGAGACCATTGCCGTTGCCGGAGAAAAAAGTTCCATGCCTCACGGTGTGCCCGGCGAGCGAAAAATCAAAAAAGGCGACTTGATCACCATGGATTTCGGCGCCGTTGTGGCCTTTTATCATTCCGATATGACGAGAACCGTTGCAGTGGGTGAGGTCAGCAGTGAGCAGGCGAGGGTCTATGACACCGTGCTGAAAGCACAGCAGGCAGGCTTCGAGAAAATCAGAGCCGGTGCCGCCTGCCGTGATGTGGACGCGGCGGCGAGGAATCTGATTGCCGAAGCCGACTACGGGGATTATTTCGGTCACGGTCTTGGTCACGGCGTGGGTATAGAGATTCACGAGCTGCCCTCCCTGAACCCCTCGAGCGAGAGTATTCTTGCGCCGGGAAATATCGTGACGGTGGAGCCGGGAATTTATCTGCCCGGTCAGTTCGGTGTCAGAATCGAGGACATGGCCCTCGTGACCGAAAGCGGCTATGAAAACCTCACTAACTGCCTGAAAGAATTAATAGTACTTTAAGAGGTGCTTTCATGTACGAAAACGACAAAAAGAAAGAAAAAGCTCTGCTTGTCAGTGTGGATACCGGGGAATTTGATGCCGAAGTGTCCATTGACGAGCTCGAGGAGCTAGCCCACACGGCCGGAGCCGAGGTTGCCGGAAAGGTGATACAAAAAAAAGAGGCGCCGGAAAAGGCGACCTTTGTGGGCGTGGGCAAGCTGGCGGAGATCATTTCCTTTTGTGATTCCATGGAGGTGGATCTTCTCATTTTTGACAGTGAGCTTTCCCCCTCTCAGCAGAGAAACTTAGAAAAGCTCACCCATGTGCGTGTCATTGACAGAACCATGCTGATTCTCGATATCTTCGCCGCCAGGGCGCGAACCGCCGAGGGTAAGCTACAGGTGGAACTGGCACAGCTAAAATACTCCTTGCCGCGGCTCGCCGGTCAGGGCACAGCCCTTTCCCGTCTCGGCGGCGAAATCGGCACGAGAGGCCCCGGTGAAACGAAACTGGAGAGCGATAAGCGACACATTCGGCGGCGCATACAGAAGCTGGAGGAGGAACTGAAAGCCCTGGAAAAACGGCGCAGTCAGATGAGAAAACGCAGAAGCAAAGACGGCGTGCAGACCGTCGCCATCGTCGGCTACACCAATGCCGGCAAGTCAACCCTGATGAACGCCCTGACCGATGCAGGCGTTCTGGCGGAAAATAAGCTCTTCGCGACGCTGGATCCCACATCACGGGCTCTGACCCTGCCTGACGGCAGACAGGTTATGCTCATTGACACCGTCGGACTCATTCGCCGCCTGCCTCATAAGTTGGTGGAGGCTTTCAAGTCCACCCTGGAGGAAGCGGCAGACGCCACGGTGATTCTCAATGTCTGCGACGCCTCTGATGAACACGCAAGCGAGCATCTTGAGGTGACGAAAAATCTCCTTGCGGAGCTTGGCTGTGAGGATAAGCCGATCATTTCCGTCATGAATAAGTGCGATCTGGTGGGGGATATTTATTCCATGCCGGCTTTCGGCAGAACGGTTCTGATCTCTGCCCTGGAGGGCAAGGGCTTCGACGAGCTGCTGAACGCCATTCAAAAGGAACTGCCGCCCACGCGCCGCAGAGCCGAACTGCTCATTCCTTTCAGTGCCGGAGCCGAGGCGGCCCGGTTGCGCCGTGAAAGCGCCGTGGAGGAAGAGGAGTACCGTCCCGAGGGACTGTATATCAGAGCTGTGGTCGATATCGCCTTGCTCGATGCCTATAAAGACTGGATCATCGAAAGCTGAACTATAAGGTCTGGGTGCCGTCAAAGGTGGTCATGAAGCCGTCGGACTCCACACTGCAGATGTCGCCGCCTATGACCTTTCCGTCATAGACGAGGATGTTGCCGCGTATGATCCCGTCGCTGTTCTCATAGCCGGGATAATTCCTGATCTCATAGCTCCAGGCTTTGACACGGCGGCCCTTGTATTTTTCCAGATCCAGCCCCTGCTTTTTTTGCAGCGCATTGTATTTTTCGTAGGTCTCGTCAAATTCCGTGGGAATGATGACCTCTTTCACCTCGACGGGATCATCACTGATTTCATAGCCGAACTGGGAGAAAAAGGCGATGCGGTTTTCACGGCTGTCTGCGGTCATGGAAATACCGCCGACATTGGCTGCCGGCGCGGCTGCGCCCTTAGAGACGGAGATAATTCCGCCGATGGTTGCCACTAGGACAACAGCAGCTATGATCAGATATTTTTTTAGTTTAGAAGATTTTACAGAGACGAAAAGCATACCAATTCCACCAATACATTTATTTTCACTAATATATATGCGCCGTAAGGCGCAATCATGACCGGGGAGGAAACATGGATTATATTCCTTATAATTCCAGAAACACGCTGCATAAAAGTAAATTCGGAGCCCTGAGAGAGGGCGAATATGTGGTGTTCAAAGTCGTGTTGCCGAGGAGCCTGTGTTGTTCCGGCGTCGATCTTGTCATTTGGTCTGACAGCGGCGACTGTGAGAGCATACCCATGTCGTGGCTGTCCATGCAGGGCAATGACGAAGAATGGTGGGCGATGGGCTACACGGCCAAAAAAGCGGATATCTATTTTTATCATTTTGAGTATCATACGCCCTGGGGCAGAATGACCATTCGGCATAACGGCAACTGCTGCGGCAGTCTTTCCATGGGCCGTGAGGACTGGCAGCTTTCGGTTTACAGCAAGGATTTTACCACGCCGCAGTGGCTCAAAGGCGGCCTGTTTTATCAGATTTTTCCCGACCGTTTTTATTCATCCGGCGAGGAAAAGAAAAATGTACCGGCGGACAGGGTGCTGAGAAAGGATATTTTCGGCGAGCCGGAGTGGAGACCCAATTCCCAGGGAAAGGTCATGAATAACGATTATTTCTGCGGTGATCTCAAGGGCATTGAAGAAAAGCTCGATTACATAGAAAGCCTCGGAGTAACCTGTATTTATCTCAACCCGATCTTTGAGGCGCAGAGCAATCACCGCTATGATACGGCCGATTACAGTAAGATAGATCCGCTGCTGGGAACGGAAAAAGACCTGAAAAGTCTGTGCAGAAAGGCGGCCGAAAAAGGCATATCCGTCATTCTGGACGGCGTTTTCAGCCATACCGGAGACGACAGCGTCTATTTCAATAAATATGGCCGCTATCAAAGTCTCGGCGCTTTCCAGTCCCAGGAGTCACCCTATTATAAGTGGTATAAATTCACCGATTATCCCAATGAATACCGTTCCTGGTGGGGAATCAGCATCCTGCCGGAGGTTGTGGAGGAATCTGAGGAGTTTCTCAGCTTCATCACGGGAAAGGATGGTATCGCGCGCCGCTGGCTTCGCTGCGGCGTGAGGGGCTGGCGCCTCGATGTGGCCGATGAGCTGCCTGATGTTTTCCTCGACGAATTCAGAAAGGCTGTCAAGCAGGAAAACCCGGAGGCTCTTGTGCTGGGCGAGGTCTGGGAGGACGCTTCCAATAAATTCAGCTACGGTCAGCGCCGTCATTATTTCCGCGGTGACGAGCTGGACAGCGTGATGAATTATCCCTTTGCCGACGCGGTCATCGGTTTTCTGCGAAGCGGCGTTGCCGAGGGCTTTACGGATAAGATTATGACCATTCTGGAAAACTATCCGAAATGTGTCATTGATGTGCTGATGAATCATATCGGCACCCATGACACCATGAGGGCCATTACGGCACTGGCAGGGGAAAGCTGCGAATACCGGGACAGAAGCTGGCAAAGCAGTCACAGCCTTTCTGAGCAGCAGTATGACAGAGGAATCCGCCTGATGAAAATGGCTTCGGTCATTCAGTATACGCTGCCGGGTGTTCCGTCCTTGTATTACGGCGACGAAGCCGGTATGCAGGGCTATAAAGATCCCTTTAACCGTTTCTGCTATCCCTGGGGTCGGGAAAACAAAGAACTGCTGGAGCATTACAGAAAGCTGGGGCATATCCGAAAGAATACTGCCTGCCTGAAAGAGGGCGAGTATTGCACCGTTTCGGAAATGCTCGGCTGTCTTGCCTATGTCAGATATAGCGGAAAAAGTAAAATAATGGTGATTGCCAACCGCAATGATCACGAGATTGATTATTATTTGCCCCTTGACTGGCATAACTGTATCAGTTTGCTCGGGGGAAAGGTGCAGGGCGACAAGGTGAAAATCGACGCTCTGGAAGCCGTCATACTAACAAAAGAGGAGAATGAAACATGAGCGACTGGACAGAAGTGAGAATCAGCGTCAATGCAAAGGATGTTGACCGTGCAGGGGATATTGCCTCTATGGTTGTGCCGTACGGTATCTATATTGAGGATTATAGCGACCTGGAGGCCGAGGCCTGGGAGATCGCCCACATTGACCTCATTGATGAGGAACTGCTGAAAAAGGACCGAAGCAAAGCAATGGTTCATGTCTATATTGCGCCGCAGGAAAATCCGCTGGAGGCAGTGGCCTTTTTGCGGGAAAGATATTCCGCGGAAAAAATCGAAAATGAAATTCTGCTCAATCCCTGCAAAAACGAGGACTGGGAAAACAACTGGAAGCAGTATTTTCACCCCATTCCCGTGGGAGAAAAGCTTCTGATCCGGCCGACCTGGGAAGAGGAGTTTGACCCCATGGGCAGAAAGGTACTGAATATTGAGCCGGGACTGGCTTTCGGCACCGGTACCCATGAGACCACCCGTCTGTGTCTCGAAACCTTGGAAAAGCATATCGGCGAGGGAACGCAGGTTCTGGATATCGGCTGCGGCAGCGGAATCCTCTCCATTGCGTCGCTCCTGCTGGGAGCCGAGAGGGCAGTGGGCGTGGATATTGACGCGCTGGCGGTGAAAACCGCCAGGGAAAACGGTGAGGTAAATGATTTTCGTGAGCCGGAATTTACCGTTTTGCAGGGCAACCTCACTGATAAGGTAGAGGGAAAGTATGATGTGGTTGTGGCGAATATCGTGGCCGATATTATCATTATGTTCTGCAAGGATGTGGCGAAATTTATGAAACCCGGCGCCGTGTTTATCACTTCGGGCATCATTGACACACGGGAGCAGGATGTGATGGACGCTTTTGAGAAGTACGGTTTTGCCATTACGGCGAGACATACCGAGGGCGGCTGGGTCTGCTTTGAATGTAAAGTAAAAGAATAAAGCAAAGTCATCAACTGAAGTTTCGATCAAACCTTTTTAAAGGTTTGTGCAGCTTGTCGAAAAACACCCTTGACTGAATGAAGAAAGTCAACTGAATAATAAAAAAGTCACAGCGGCGCCGAAGAATCAGCACCGCTGTTTTTCTATGCCGTGATTGTTTTCGCCTTATTCCGGCAGCTTGCACACATCGACCCAGCTGTCAAATTTCGAGAGCTTCTCCAGCTCCGGGATTGTCAGCTCAATGGCGCTGTTGCTGCTGCCGCAGGCAGGAAAGACGGTTTCAAAGCGTCTGAGACTTTCGTCGAGATAGACTACAGCACCTTCGTTGACCGCGAAGGGACATACGCCGCCCACGGCATGGCCGATCAGCTCGGTGACCTGATCCGGCGTCAGCATTTTCGCTTTTGTGGCGAAAGTGTCCTTGAACTTCCGGTTGTCGATTCGGGCGTCACCGGCCGCCACGACGATGATCGCCTTCTCTCCCACAAGGAAAGTGAGACTTTTTGCGATGCGTTTGCCCTCTGTGCCCAGGGCGAGAGCCGCCAGCTCCACCGTCGCGCTGGAAACATCAAATTCCTGGATTCTGTTTTCGATTCCGTATTCTTTAAAATAGGCTCTGACTTTTTCTATCGCCATGTTTTGTAACTCCTTTGTTTATCTTGTGTTTTCTATATTTTATTATCATGTGAGAGAATAGTCAAGAAATAAAAAAATATATTTCATGTTTTTGTGTTGTATTTTTTACGCTTTTCATGTAAAATCATCATGTATCATTATGGTTTTCAGATTTCGAGGTAAAAAATGGCATCCAGTGAATTTTTAGAATTAAGACAAAAAATAATCGAAAAAGACTTTCAGCATATGAACGACAAGCAGAAGCAGGCGATCTTTCAGGTCAAAGGTCCGCTACTGATTCTTGCCGGTGCCGGCAGCGGCAAAACCACCGTTATTGTCAACAGAATCGCTAACATTATCAAATACGGCGACGCGTATTACAGCAAGGAATGTGCCTTTGAACCCTCTCCCAGAGATCTGCGCAGCATGAGAGCTTATCTCGACGGTGATGAAAGCGTGCTTTTCGATATCGAGGATCTTCTCAGTGTGGAACCGGCCCGGCCGTGGCAGATTCTTGCCATCACTTTCACCAATAAAGCGGCTAATGAACTGAAAGAAAGACTTGAAAAAATCCTCGGCGAGGAGGCAAAAGATATCTGGGCCTCCACCTTTCACTCCTCCTGTGTCCGGATTCTTCGCCGTGACGCGGAGACCATGGGCTACAGCCAGCATTTCACGATTTATGACAGCGACGATTCCAAGCGCCTGATCAAGGAGTGTCAGCGGCAGCTGAATATTTCCGATAGTGTTATCTCCTACAAGTCCATTTTGAGTGAGATCAGCAAGGCTAAGGATAACCTTATTTCCGCTGCGGAATATGAAAAGAATGCCGCCGAGGCCAAGGACAGCCGTATGGTCAAGATCGCCTCGGTTTATAAGATGTATCAGTCGGAGCTGAAAAAATCCGACGCCATGGATTTTGACGATATTATTGTCAACACCGTCAGGCTCCTGGAAGAGCATCAGGATATCCGGGAATATTATCAGCGCAAATTCAAATATATCATGGTCGACGAATATCAGGACACCAACCACGCTCAGTACAGACTCACGGAGCTGCTGGCGGCAGGACACAGAAATATCTGCGTTGTGGGTGATGACGACCAGAGTATTTACCGCTTCCGGGGCGCCACCATCGAGAATATCCTCTCCTTTGAGCACCGCTATGCCGAGTCTCAGATTATCCGCCTGGAGCAGAATTACCGTTCCACCCAAACGATACTCGATGTGGCCAATGAGGTGATCTCCAATAACCGCAAGAGAAAGGGAAAAAGTCTGTGGACCTCCAATCCCGGCGGCGACAAGGTGGTCGTCAACACGGCTTATGATGAAGCCGATGAGGCAAAGTTTATTGCCGAAACCATCGAGGAAAATGTGGCCTCCGGCAAATTCCGTTTCAGTGACCACGCCGTGCTTTACCGCATGAACGCCCAGTCAAACTCCATTGAAAGAGTTCTGGTGCGCGCAGGCATACCCTACCGCGTGATCGGCGGTTTCCGCTTCTATGAAAGGGCAGAAATCCGCGACGCCATCGCCTATTTGACGGTGGTCAATAACCCCGGGGATAATATCCGGCTTCGCCGCATCATCAATGTGCCCAAACGGGGCATCGGAGAAGCCACGGTCAATAAGGCCGCTGAAATATCCACGGGACTCGGCATGAGTCTTTATGAGGTTTTCCGTCACAGTGATGAGTTTGAGGCTCTCCGGCGCAGCGCCAATAAGCTGAAAGCTTTCTGTGACATGATCGATTCTCTCAGAGAAAATCTTGACAAGGTCGGTATTGACGAGCTCTTTGAGGATATCATGAATAAGACGGGATATCTGGCTCATCTGCGCCTTGACAAAGAAAAGGGCGCAGAGCGCGAGGAAAACATATACGAGCTCATTTCCAACCTCAAAAACTATGAGCAGGAAAACGAGGAGGCCACCCTTTCGGGCTTCCTGGAGGAAGTGGCGCTGATGACGGATATCGACAATTATAACGCGCAGACCGACGCCGTCGTGCTCATGACGATTCATTCCGCCAAAGGTCTCGAGTTTCCGGTGGTCTTTCTTCCGGGCATGGAGGAGGGCATTTTCCCCGGCATTCAGAGTATGTATAATCCCGACGATGTGGAGGAGGAAAGGCGGTTGGCCTATGTCGGTATCACCCGGGCCAAGCGTAATCTATATATTTCCCACGCCAATATGCGTATGCTTTTCGGCACCACGCAGAGAAATATGCCCTCAAGGTTCCTCGTGGAAGTGCCGGAGGCACTCATTGAGAGAACGGGACGGCGCCCCAACAGTCAGCTCTCCTTCGGCGAGCTTGCCAGGGGAGACTACGAGCAGGAGCGAAACGACAACCGCTTTGTCTACAAGGGCACGGGCTATCTTTCCAAAATCAAACAGCAGTCGGCTCCCGCCGCCAAAAAGCCGGCGCCGGCCGTCAAATACAGCACCGGCGACACCGTTGTGCACAAGGTTTTCGGCAAGGGCGTGATCCTTTCCGCCAAGCCTATGGGCAACGACGCGATGCTGGAAATCGCCTTTGAAACGGCTGGCACCAAAAAGCTCATGGCCAATTACGCCAAGCTGGAAAAACAATAAAAAAAACATGCCTATGGGCAAAAATAAGGAGAGATTCACTATGAAAAAAACACTCAAAAAAATCCTGTCTCTGTCTCTTGCGCTGGTGATGGCCTTTGGCTGCTGCGGCTTTGTTCTGGCCTCTGCAGAGCAGGTGACGCCTGTGATCGTGGTCAGCGGCATGAACTGTTTCCCTCTCTATAGCGCAGAGACGGGAGAGCAGGTCTATCCGCCCTCGACGGACAGAATCATGTCCGTTGTGAAAACCGCTGTGCCGGCTCTGATCAAGTTCCTGCCGAGCAAGGACTGGCAGACCCTCGGCGATGATCTCTTTGAGGAGGTTTATACCGAGCTTTTCGATATCATTTCCTTTGGCGATGACGCCGAATCCCTCTATTCACTTTATACGGATCTTTTCCCGGAGTCTGTGGATCATTACCCGGAGACGCTGCTCAATGAGGACGCTGACGAGGATGAAGTGGGTCTGATCCGCACGGCGGCGGACGCAGTGGGAGCCGAGAATGTTTATTTCTTCAACTATGACTGGAGAAAATCACCCATGGATCACGCCGATGATCTGAAAGCATATATTGAGAATGTAAAAAAAGAGAGAAATGCCGATCAGGTGATGATCATTGCCAGCAGCATGGGCGGCGCAGTGACCAATGCTTTTCTTGCGAAATACGGCAGCGGTGACCTGAAGAAAATCGTCTACGCCATGACGGCTTTTCAGGGTGTGGACTGTGTGGGAGAGCTTTTCTGCCGCAATCTTGAGATCAATACCGACTATCTGCTGGATTATCTTTTTGCTTTCCAGAAAGGCAAACTGGATATGCAGATCCTGATGGCGCTTCTGCAGACGGGCGTGGAGCTCGCTCCTCAGGTACGGGATTTTGTCGATGCTTTCATCACCGGCACGCTGGATAATCTCGGCGACAGAGCCTATAATGAGATTATGGCCAAATCCTTCGGTACACTGCCGGGCCTTTGGGCTATGGTTCCCGCCGACTATTATGCCAACGCCAAGCAGACTCTCTTTGAGGAGGGCTTGCCCAAGGCACTGGAAGCCAAAACCGACAGTTATTATGCCGCGCAGACCCATGCGCAGAACATGATGAACACCGCTATCGAAAAGGGTACGGATATCTATCTCTTCTCCTCTTACGGCTATCTGCCGGCGCCGTTCTCCGATAAGGCACGGGAACAGTCCGATTGCCTCATTGAGACCTCGAGATCCTCCGGCGGCGCTGTCACGGCTCTCTGGGGCGAGACTCTCGGCGGCCGTGATTATCAGGCGGTAGGTACGGCCTGTGCCGAGGCAAGCCACCATCATGTTTCCAACGACGGCATCGTGGACGCATCGACCTGTATGTTCCCCGAGCAGACCTGGTTCTTCAAATATAACAGGCATGTGGGCGTACCCTATGGTTCTGACACCGGGAAGCTGCTGTCATGGCTGCTTTCCGCCGACAGCTATGTGACGGTTTATTCCGATGAGAGGTATCCGCAGTTTATGAGCCTGAACCGTATTACGGGAAAATGCACTTCCCTGACCGGAAGTGAGATCAGAACCGGTATACTCGATCAGGACGCCGGATTCTTTGTCAGACTCCTGATCATTCTCCAGACACTTTTTTCAACCATCATCAAGCTCTTAGGCTTATAAAAGGAGAGGAAACCCTATGAAAGTTTTTAATGTCAGGGAATACGGCGCCGTCTGCGACGGAGTCGCCGACGACGGCGCAGCCATACAGAAAGCCGTCGATGAATGTTACAGCGCAGGCGGCGGACGGGTTCTGCTGGAAAGCGGCGAATATTACAGCCATTCCATCAGTCTGAAGCCGAATGTGGAGCTTCACCTGGAAAAGGGAGCCCACCTCAAGGCCAGCGCCGATATTGAGTCCTATATCAGACCCTGTGAAACCATCAACGATCCCAAAACTGCTCTCGTAGGGAATCCCGTGACGGGAAAACCGTCCTTTGCTTTCATTTATGCCTATGGTGCTCACGGCTGTGCCATCACCGGCGAGGGTGTCATCGACGGAAACTGTTATGCTTTCGTGGAGAGGAAGAGCCGCTATTATGTGACGGGAAATTTCTATCCCAGACCGACCGTCATTTATCTTGAAAACTCCGACCATATCACCGTCAAGGATATCACGGTGAAAGACGCGCCTTTCTGGACTCTGCATCCGGCCGGCTGTGATGATGTGCTGATCTCCCATATCCGGATACTCAATCCCCTCGATGTGGCAAACAGTGACGGAATCGACCCCGACCACTGCTCCAATGTCCGAATTATCGGCTGTCACATTACCTGCGCCGATGACTGTATCTGCCTGAAAGCCTCCAAGGGCAACAGCGAATACGGCCCCTGTGAGAATATCATCATCAATGCCTGCACACTGACCTCCACCTCGGCGGCCATCAAGATCGGCACCGAGGGCGTGGGTGATTTCCGAAATGTGCTCGTCAGCGACTGCCATATTTCCAACTCCAACCGCGGAATTTCCATTCAGATCCGTGACGGCGGCAATGTGGAAAATGTATCCTTTTCCAATATCATGATTTCGACGCGCCGTTTTTGTCCCGACTGGTGGGGCAGTGCGGAGCCTATCGCCATTACGGCCTTTCGCCGCGATGAGAATACCCTTTGCGGCTCGGTGAAGAATATCCGCTTCCATAATATTATCTGCCGCGGAGAAAACGGCGTCCTCGTCCACGGAACCAAGGACAATCCCATCAAAGATGTGGTTTTTGAAAATGTCCGTGTGATTCTCGACAAGACCTCGAAGTGGGACTGCGGTCTTTATGATCTGCGGCCTGCCATTGATTACGGCCTGACCGACAGCAAAAATTCCTGTTTCTATCTGAAAAACGCCGAGAATGTTACCATTGAAAAAAGCTATGCCGGCTACGAAACAGTTTGTGAGGATTACGCCTACGGCCTTTATGCCGAAAATGTCAAGGATCTGAGTATGCAGCGCTTTGAGTGTTCGTCGGCAGGGGAAGAATACGAGAATATAAAAATAATTTGACAAAAACCCTAAAACCACTTTACACATCCGTTTATATTTAGTAAAATATTAAGGAACGAATATATTTAGTATTACAGTAAGGAATACGATTGAACACGGAGGTGTTTCCCATGGGAAGCAATTATAAAAGAATTCTCCTGAAAATCAGCGGAGAAGTCCTTGCCGGCGAGCAGGGAAAAGGCATCAATTTCGATGTGGCCCAGGAGATCTGCGCAGTGGTGAAGCAGTGCAGTGAAATGGGTGTTGAGATAGGTTTGGTTGTCGGCGGCGGCAATTTCTGGCGCGGCAGAAGCAGCGGTGAAATGGACAGAACAAGGGCCGATCAGATGGGTATGCTTGCCACCTGTATCAATGCACTGGCTCTGTGCGACACCCTGGAGCAAATGGGCGTGAAGGCGGTCGTTCAGACGGCGATCTCCATGCCGCAGGTGGCCGAGCCCTTTGCCAAGCGCACAGCCGTCAAGCACCTGGAAAATGGTGAGGTGGTCATTTTTGGCGCCGGAACCGGCTGTCCTTTCTTTTCCACGGATACCACAGCGGCGCTTCGCGCAGCGGAAATCGAGGCCGATGTGATTTTCAAGGCAACCAATGTAGACGGCGTCTATGACAAGGATCCCAATCAATTCAGCGACGCTGTGAAATACGATGAGCTGACCCATTCCGAGGTCCTGGCCAAGGGACTCAAGGTTATGGACAGCACGGCGGCGTCTCTTTGCCGCGACAACGGCATTGACATTCTGGTCTTTAACCTGAGCGATCCACAGAATATCGTCAAGGCTCTTCAGGGAGAAAAGATCGGTACCGTTGTCAGAAGCTAATCACTGATACAGGATTTAAAAGGAGCCGATCTTTTCATCGGCGGCCCGATCAATCTATATATTACTAAATAACATAAGAGAGGAAATATTGCCATGAAAACAGTATTTGAAACCGCAAAAACAAAAATGACCAAAACCGAAAACGCCTTAAAGGTGGAGTACGGTGCCATTCGTGCCGGCCGCGCCAATCCGCAGATTCTTGACAAGGTTACCGTGGACTATTACGGCACCCCCACACCCATCAATCAGCTGGCATCAGTTGCTGTTGCCG
>JAQXMV010000133.1 GCA_029013165.1 Oscillospiraceae bacterium
ATACTGGGCGTTGCCTACCTTTCCTATAAAATTTGCAAAAAAATGGGCTGGGACAGCGCCTCGGCTGCCCGCGGCGCCATCATGCATGATCTGGTCTATTATGATTGGCGAGACGGCGAAACCGGCGGCTGGCACAAGCTCCACGGCTACAAACACCCCTATCTTGCCTGCATGAACGCCAAAGAGTTATATCCTGCACTTTCAAAGAAAGAACAGGATATCATACGCCGCCACATGTGGCCTCTGACCCCTATTCCCCCGAGATATAAGGAGGGTATGGTGGTCACTTTCTCCGATAAATACTGTGCGACGAGAGAGGTTCTGTATTCCCTGAACAAAAAATACAAAGAAAGATTTTTAAAGGATATCAAAGGAATGTAAACTATGGAAATTCTGATCAAATATATTTTGCTGTTTTTCTTCTACAGTGCTGCGGGCTGGTGCCTGGAAACCACCTACTGCTCCATCGGAGAAAAAAGGTTTATTAACCGCGGCTTTCTCACGGGCCCTCTCTGTCCCATTTACGGCACAGCAGCGCTGGTCATGACCATATTGATCTATAACCCTTTCCGAGACAGACCACTGTTGGTTTTTGTGCTGGGCATCATTCTCTGCGATCTTGTGGAGTATATTACCAGCTTCCTGATGGAAAAGCTCTTCGCAGCACGGTGGTGGGATTACACCTATGAATTCATGAACATCCGAGGCAGAATCTGCCTGAAGCATTCACTTTATTGGGGCGTTATTTCCATTGTATTTGTCGATGTGATTCATCCGGCGGTGGAAAACCTCTATAGCCGAATCAACGGACAATATCTCATTTTTATTCTTGCAGCCGTCCTCACCGTATTTGTTCTGGACCTGATCAATGCCGTGAGGAAGGCACTTGACATCAGAAAGCTCCATATTAAGCTCAAAAATCTCTCGGCTGCCCTGACTTCAGAGCTGAACACGGTCAAAGACTCCATTGAAAATAAATACGACCATTTTCGGGAGGCTTTGGCCAAAAGAGCCGAGAAAGTATCCGAGTTTAAAATGCAGATTGAAGACATCGTCTATGAATATGACCAGCGGATAACGAGAAAAAACAAAAAGAAAGACAAGCAGGAAAAGAAAAAAAGTCTTTCAAGCAGATTGTTATACAACAATCCGAACTTTGAAAGACGAACAAGAAAGCAAATCGAAAAGCTTAACAGCCTGATCGACGACATAAAAGCCAATATTTTTGAAAATGAAGATATGCACTAATGGAGGGTAACATGATGAAAAGAATGGATGTGCGAGTAAAAAGAACTTATAAGCAGCTTTTTAGCAGTCTGACGCAGCTTTTGGCGGTGAAGAGCTTTGAAGAAATAACAGTATCTGAAATCTGCGACAAAGCACATGTACATAGAGCTACTTTTTATAAGCACTTCAAAGACAAATATGAGTTTCTCAATTTCTGCTTTGAAAGCTCGCTCCAGGAGATCAAGCTCGCCGACCTGGATTCCCCCACACCGGAAAATGTCAAAGACAGCTTCATGTTTTTCATCCGGGAAGCGATGGAATATGTGCGTAAAAATAAGCTGATCTTTTCGATGATCTGTTCGGATATTTATTCGATTTCTCTTGGCTTCACCTTTGTGAAGGCGGTCAACACTTTTTGTCTCGAGAAGATCCAGTCGGTTCTGCCGAATATCAGCAAAGATAAAGCGGAAATTATGTCCAGCTTCTACTCCAGCGCTTTCATCGGCATTGTGATGTGGTACGCAAATCGGGAGGACGATTATCCTCTCGATGACATATACGCCTTCCTGGAGCACAGAGTGGATGAACTTTGCAGCTTTTATCAGGACAATATGTACTCGACCGATTAACAGCAGATCGCATACTGTGGTGGGTCTGTCTCTTAATAGTCGTCCAGAAAGGAGTGTTTTTCTTCACCCTTATGGTAACCTATTACTGTTTCCAGATTCACATTCTGAACACTTTTAAAAATATTCATATCAATATAAGGGCTGGTCTTGCGAAACTGCGAGATCAGCTTCTTCATTTCCATACGCTGTGAAATTTCATCATGCTCTTTCTGTGCACTGATACTCTCCGTAAAACGGCAGGCACACTGCAGGAAATGAAGATCGTTATATCGTACCCAGGCTAAAATATCCTTTTCCCGAACCATATAGAGAGGTCTGATGAGCTCCATACCCGGGAAATTGGTGCTGTGCAGCTTCGGCATCATGGTTTTAATTTCCGCACCGTAAAGCATACTGAGCAGGATCGTTTCCACCACATCGTCAAAATGATGTCCGAGAGCGATTTTATTGCAGCCGAGTTTCTGCGCATTTTTGTAAAGATGCCCTCTTCTCATTCGGGCGCAGAGATAACAGGGAGAGTCATCCACATCAGCAACATACTCAAAGATTTTCGCGTCAAATATCTCAATAGGAATATCCAACAGCTTCGCGTTTTCAATAATTCGCTCGCGATTTTGCGGAGAATAACCGGGATCGAGAACAAGATATTTCGCCTCAAAAGGGAAATCGCTGTGTCTTTGCAGGTGCTGAATACATTTGGCAAGGAGCATGGAGTCTTTGCCGCCGGAAATACAAACAGCGATCCTATCCCCCGGCTGGATCATCTCATATTCGTTGATGCCGGCGATAAATCGCTTCCATATTTCTTTTCGGTATTTTTTATAAATACTGCGTTCTACTTCAATATGTTTTTCCATTTTTTATCACCTAAAACAATGCAGATGGTCATCCCACCTGCATTTTTCTTTGCCTTTCGGCCTGTTTCATGATTCTTTGTCCTTGATTCCGAAAATAGCCTTGAGCAGACCTTTTAACAACTTGGGGCTTCTGACAACTACAACCTTCATAAAAAGACCTCCAACTTCAATATTTGCTATCTCTGGCAGGCAATGAGCCCGAGAATAACAAGCATTACCGCAAGGATAAAAAGCATTATCTTCACCGGGAAACACAGGGCAAGAAGTATCCCGGCACCAAAGGCTGTAAAGACAAGTCCCTTATGGCATCCGCGCCACTGAACCATGCTATATCCCTCCGAAACACACCGTAATTTACGGTTCCGACCGTATCCGGCGCTCACTAATATTATACGCCGTCACGGTCTTTTCGTGATAAATTGGATTAAACTTTCCATTTTTTGTGGTCTTTTGTCTCATTATACATGGAAACATAGCTGTCATATCGGCTTTTACTGATCCCCCCTGTTGAAACAAGTCGGCATATTTCACAGCCCATGTCACCCAGATGAGCACAGCCGGTAAAACGGCATTTGCCGATATTGTCGCGAAATTCAGCAAAGTAAAACTGCAGATCCTCGGAATAAAGCAGATTATCTCCGATGAAATCAATGCTGGAAAATCCGGCCGTATCAATGACAAGACCGCCGCCGACATGAAAGATTTCTGCCTGGCGGGTTGTATGTCTGCCTCTGCCGAGCTTATCACTGATTTCTCCGGTTTCCAGCTGAAGCTCTCCGCTTAAGGCATTAATCAGGGTCGATTTGCCTACGCCGGAGTTACCGGTGAAAGCGGTAATACAGCCCCTTAACTCCTCTTTGATCCGATCCAGTTCACTGTGATCTTCGGTGGAAAAGGTGTATACACTGTAGCCGGTTTTTCTGTAGGACGCGATCAGTTCGGCGTCATAATGAAGATCGGTTTTGGTAAAGACAATCAGAGGGCGAATGTTATTTTTCTCAGCAAGAACCGTCATTTTATCTATGATCAGCGTGTTCGGTTTCGGCTTTGCCGAAGAAACAACAATCAGAAGCTTGTCAATATTGGCGACAGGCGGCCGGCGGAGTGAATTTTTTCTCTCATGAATGAAATCAACGGTGTTCTCTTCGCCCTCACGGACGGTAATGGTCACCCGATCCCCTGCCAGCGGCACGGTTCGGTCGTTTCTCAGCCGGCCTTTGGCCTTACATTCATATAATATGCCGTCGCACTCTACATAATAGAATCCGCCGATCCCTTTTAAAATGATACCTTCCAGTTCCATTATCAATCATCCGACTCCGGATTGTCAATGTCGGCAGGCACATCAGGTTCAGAGGGCGGTGCTGTCGGCGCCGTTGTCGTAGGCGCTGTCGTTGACGGTACGGTGATAGGTTCGCTGGTTGTGGGATTGGTGGGAGCAGAAGTGGGCGCTTGTGTTGTCGGCTCGGTAGTCGGACGCCTGGTTGTGCTCGTTTCATTTTTCGTGGTGGTTGTGTTGCCGGTAACGGGAGGCTTTGTGGTATTCTTTTCCGTTGTCTCACTGGCTTTGGTGGTTTCCTCTTCAGTCGTGGAAACAGGTGGTTTGCCAGTGCTGACATAAACAGCAATACTGGTACCGGGCTTCACCTGCTCGCCGATATATTCGTGGCCGATGATGACGCCGGCGCGTTCAGAGGAGGGACGGTACTCGGTTCGCGAGGAGTCAAGAACAAGCCCTTTGTCCTCGAGCTTTGCTTTTGCCTGCACAACCGTTAAGCCGACAAGATTCGGCACATCAACGGGTTCCACATTTTCATTGGTAGCCACATAAAGAGTGATGAGCGAACCGATCTCCGCTTTTTCATTTTTAGCCGGTGAGGTTCGGATAACAGTACCCACATCGGCATCGCTGTTTTCTTTGATAATCGTCACATCGAAGCTTTTACTTCTGAGCACCGTGCTGGCCGAAGTATATTCATAGCCGTAAACATCGGGGACGCTGATGGTCGAAGCCGAACCGGAAATATGAATGGTAATCACAGAGCCTGGCTCAGCCCATGATCCTTCGCGGGGATCCTGTGAAAGAATCGTACCGGAGGGTTCTTCACTGTCTTCGTCAACGATGGGTTCAAAGTCAAAAGTCGAATATTCATTGATATTCATGACTTCGTTATAAAAATTCAGACCGCGCAGATCCGGCACCTTGACTTTATTGGAAGCCGGCATAAAGAGCGTGACAAGAACGACCGCAAAAATAGCCAGGGCGGCAAGCACACTGCAAAGCACCGCGATCGTCTTCGTTCTGCCCTTATCGTCAAATTCCATGTCATCGTCATAATCATTTTCATCAATGGGAACAATGGCCTTCGGTTCTTCCACCGGTACGTTTGGCTTCGGGGCAGTGGTTTTAGGCTCCTCATGGCTGTCAAATCGCAGGGCAGCACTGTCATCAAAGTAGCTGTAGCCAAAAACGATCAGCGGATTGCTCTTGAATTTCACGATATCCGAAAGCATATCGTTGGCCGACTGATAACGCTCAGTCGGATTCTTCCTCATGGCTCTGATAATGATTTCTTCCAGGCCCTCGGGAATGTTCGGATTGATTTCACGCGGTTTGATCGGATCATTCTGAAGCTGCATGAGTGCGACGGAAACCGCATTATCAGACTGAAAAGGCAGTTTTCCCGTGAGCATTTCATAGAGCATCACGCCCGCCGAATAAATATCGGTACGCGCGTCTGTCACGCTTCCCTTTGCCTGCTCGGGGCTGATATAATGAACGGAGCCGATGGCGCCGTCCGTCATGGTGCGTGTGGCATTTTCGCTGAAACGCGCAATGCCAAAATCCGTCACCTTGATGGTGCCGTCGGAAATCAGAAGGATATTCTGAGGCTTGATATCACGGTGGACGATGCCCTTGTCGTGGGCGTGTTTCAAGGCTCTGAGGATCTGTGTGATGAAGTAGACCGCTTCTCTGGGATCCACAACCCCCTGCTGTTTGATATATTCTTTCAGCGTGATACCCTCAATATATTCCATGACAATATACTGAATAGCGTCACCGAAGCTGACATCGAAAATCTTTACAATATTCGGATGAGACAAAACGGCGATCGCCTTGGATTCGTTTCTGAATCTGCGTTTGAACTCCTCATTGGTCAGATATTCCTCTTTGAGTATCTTCACCGCCACAATTCTGTGGTCAATGTTATCGAAGGCCTTATAGACTACAGCCATGCCGCCTACGCCGATAACCTCCATTATCTCGTATCTTCCGTCAAGTCGCTTGCCTACATAATTTTCCATTATACCGCCCTGCGGTGCGTCATTTTTTTCAAATGCGCCTGCTGTTTCCTTTCGTTTTTATTGTTGAATTCGCTCTGTCCGTTTACCCTTTCATAACGACAACCGTTATATTATCGAAGCCTCCGTTGTCGTTTGCCGCCTGTATGTATTTTTCACAAAGGTGCTCAAAATCGTTATGGTTATATACATTCAAAATTTCGCTGTCGCTCAGCGTATTGCTCAGTCCGTCCGAGCAGAGAATGAGGGCTTCTCCCTCCTCGACATCCACAAAGTCAAAATCAATTTCCACGGATTCGTCGACGCCAAGCGCCCGGGTAATGATGTTTTTTTTCGGGTAATTGTCAAATTCTTCTTTGGTGATCTGCCCGTTGTCAAGCATTTGCTGGGCCAGAGAGTGATCCTTGGTAATCTGCGTGATTTTTCCGTCAGAGATCTTATAGACCCTGCTGTCACCCACATGGGCTATGCAGGCCTGTGTCTCCTTAACCATGGCAGCGGCCACGGTGGTTCCCATACCTTTGAGCTCACCGTCAATAAAGCTGCGGTCATAGATCGTAACATTCGCGGTGGTAATGGTCGAAAGAAAGAGATTCTCAAAGGAATAGGCCGACATTGCCTTGTTGTAGCATTTTTTCAGCTTATCGCTGATCATATCAAGGGCAATACCGCTGGCGATTCTGCCGCCTCTTGTGCCGCCCATACCGTCACAGACAACAGCCCAGCAGGTTCCGTCCTCAAACTTGCCGTATTCAAAACCGTCCTCATTGACAGACCTGATTTTACCGATGTCGGTGCTTCCGGTGACAATCACATGACCACTCCTTTCTTTACTTTGGACCCTCACCGCGCCTGAGCTGACCGCAGGAAGCGTTAATGTCGCTTCCCAGGGTTCGCCTGACGGTGACATTGATCCCGTTTTTTTCAAGTACTTTGATAAACGCAGCAATGGTGCTGTCACTGCTTTTTTGATAATCTCTTTCTTTGACAGCGTTAACCGGTATCAGATTCACATGACACAGCATACCTTTGAGTCTCCCGGCAAGCTCAGCGGCACAGGCAACACTGTCATTCACACCGCTGATCATGGCATATTCAAAGGAAATACGCCGCGAGGTAGCCTTGGTATAATCACGGCAGGCTTTCAGAAGTTCCTCGATATTCCATCGGTCATTGACCGGCATGGTTTTGCTTCTGATTTCATCATTGGGTGCGTGCAGGGAAATTGACAAAGTAAGCTGCAGCTTTTTTTCCATCAGGTTATAAATTCCAGGAACCAATCCACAGGTGGAAAGAGAAATATTCCTCATGGAAATATTTAGTCCGTTAACATCGCTGATGAGGCTGAGAAAACGCATCACATTGTCAAAATTATCTAGGGGTTCACCGACGCCCATCATAACGATGTGAGAAATCCGAATGCCGAGATCTTTCTGTGCAACATACACCTGAGAGAGAATCTCAGAGGCACTGAGATGACGCACAAAGCCGGCAATACCCGAAGCACAGAAACGGCAGCCCATTTTGCAGCCGACCTGACTGGAAACGCAGATCGTGTATCCGTATTTATACTGCATGACCACGGACTCAATGAGTTCGCCGTCATGGAGACGAAAGAGATATTTAACTGTATTATCATACACTGAAACCAATTTTTTTTCAATAGTACATGTATAAATATCATACTTTTTTTGCAAATTATTTCTTAAATTTTTCGAAAGATTTGTCATTTCATCAAAAGAGTCTGCTCCGTGGCGGTGAAGCCACGAAAAAATCTGCCCCGCTTTGAAACTCTTTTCGTTCAGCGCAGCCATTTCCTCTTTTAATTCATCGAGCGTCAGCGATTTGATATCCGTCATAAGTTTTTATCCTTTTCGTTTGAAACAGGCGGCGAAAAAGCCGTCACTATGGTCTGTGTGCGGCATAAAGGTTCGGTGCCCCGCGTCACCGGGGAAGATTCTTTCATAATCAAATTCTTCTGAAAGAGAAAGGAACTTTTCACACACCGCTTCATTTTCTGCCTTGGAGAGCGTACAGGTGGAATAGACCAGCCTGCCGCCGGCTTTGACATAATGGGATGCGTTGAGCAAAATTTTCAGCTGTATTTCCGGTAGGCCTGCCAGATCTTCGGGATTTTTATATTTAATTTCCGGCTTTCTGCGGATAATTCCAAGACCGGAACAGGGCACATCGCACAGCACTCTGTCAGCGACGGGCAGTGTCGGATCATAGTTTTCAGCGTTGCCGCAGTCGGCGGTAATGACAGAGATACCGAGCCTTTCGGCACCTTGTCTGATCAGTGAGACCCGGTGCTCATAGAGATCAAAGCACAGCAGACGGCCGGAATTATTCATTCTTTCTGCCATGGTGAAAGCCTTGCCGCCGGGAGCAGAGCAGAGATCCAGTACCGTTTCTCCCGGCTGAGGATCCACCGCCGCCGCACAAAGCTGAGAGGCCAGATCCTGAACATGAAAAAGTCCTTTCTGAAAGGCTACGGAATTTTCCACAGAGTTACCCGAAAGATTGATTTTCAAGGCATTTTCCACGGTTGTTTTTTCAGCTGTAATCCCCTCATCTGCCAGCATCGAAATCAGGGAATCACAGTCGGTTTTTAGCGTATTGACGCGGATAAAGGTATCGGCAGAGCCGAGGGAACTTTCAAGCAGGCACAGCGTGTTCTCTGAGCCGTATTCTTCTATCCATTTTTCAACCAGCCATTTCGGGCAGGAATACTTGATGCTGAGAAACTCCGGCTCATTGTCTTTTTCAGGTAAAGATAAGCCCTTCTGACACAGCTTTCTCAAGACAGCATTGATCAGCGAGGCAGCATAGGCGGCACCGTTTTTCTTCGCCAGCTTTACGCTTTCATTGACGGCGGCCGAATCAGGCACTTTATCCATATACAGGATCTGAAAAGCGCCCAGCCGCAGGGCGGTCAGCGCCTGCGGCTTGAGTTTTTTCGGGGATTTGGAAAGATAAAGAGACAAATTATAGTCGATTGTCAACTGCCTTTCCATGACGCCGTAAAACAAAGCAGACACAAAAGACTTGTCTCTTATGTCAAGGCCTGATTTTGAGAGAAGAGCATCCAGGGCGAGGTTTGAAAAAGCCCCGTCCCTGTCGGTTTTCATCAGTGCTTCAAAGGCAAGCTGTCTTGGATTGATCATAGCTTTCTTCCTTTACTTTATCTAAGATTCCACTGTCAGTTGCGCCGATTGCGAGTGCGCAGAAGCAGTCGCAGCAGAGAGGCAATGGAAACAAGCAACGAGGCAACATAGGTCATCGCCGCGGCTCTCAGGACTTTTTTGGCCGCCGGGAGCTCTTCCTCATAAAGCATTCCCGTTTCTGCAATCACACTCATGGCTCTCCTGCTGGCATTGAACTCAATCGGCAGTGTCACAAGCTGAAAAACAACAACAGCGGCAAAGAGCAGGATACCGATATTGGTCAGCAGCGGAAAGCCCAAAATATAACCGAAAATAGCAAGAAATATTCCGGCCGAAGAGCCGATATTGGCAACAGGCAGAACGGCGTTTCTGACTTTGATCGGCACATAATTTTCGGCGTGCTGTGCCGCGTGTCCGGCTTCATGGCAGGCGATTCCCACGGCGGCGACGGATGTGCCGGAATAAACTTCAGAGGAAAGCCTGATGACATTGCTTCTGGGATCATAGTGATCGGACAGCTTTCCGGAAACCTGTTCGATGCTGACATTGTTGATTCCGTAGTGCCGGAGCACCTGATAAGCCGCCTGTGCACCGGTCAGTCTCTTTTTATTCTGCACCCGCGACATGTCGGCATAAGTTTTCTTAACATTATACTGTGCTAAGAGAGAAATAATAATAGCAGGAACAACAAGAATCAGATAATAATAATCGTAAAAAATCACTTACGACACCTTCTTTAAACTTATTCTCCGAGGATCTCGCCGCAGTCCAGACTGCAGCCGTTGAGAAAATCTTTCGCAGACATTCTCTTTTTGCCCTCCAACTGGAGAGAGAGTATATCCACGCACTGATTGTCTCCGCAGCAGACGGTGACGGCGTCTGAAACGGCAACGATCTGCCCCGGAATATTATTTCCTTTTTTTGATGATAAAACCGAAGAATGTAGTTTTAAAGTTTTTCCATTCCATGTTGTGGAAGCGCCCGGCCAGGAATATAGTCCTCGAATCTGATTGTGCACCTCTCGGGCGGAACGGCTCCAGTCAACGGGGCTCATTTTCTTTGACAGCAGTCCGACCTTGCTGGCCCGGGACTCATCCTGTTTCTGCGGTGAAAGCTCGCCTTTTTCCATCAGATCTATGGTTTCCATGAGAACCTCTGCACCGAGGGGAGCCAGTACCTCATACATTTTTTCTGTTGTGTCATTTTCGCCGATAGGGCACTTTTTGACGCGAAGAATATCACCGGTGTCAAGACCGGAATCCATCTGCATCGCCGTTACACCGGTTTCGCTGTCACCGTTTAGCACGGCAAAATGGATCGGTGATGCGCCTCGGTATTTCGGAAGGATGGAGGCGTGAATATTCACGCAGCCATATTGGGGAAAGCTGAGAAAATCATCAGGCAAAATCTTTCCGTAGGCAACAACAACCACAAGATCCGGCTGAATTTCTTTGAGGATCTCCACTCCCCTGCCGTTTTTCAGCGTAGTGGGCTGAAAAACCTTAAGGCCAAGCTCCGTAGCCGCGACTTTCACCTCCGGAGGTGTGAGAACTTGCTTTCTGCCCACAGGCTTGTCCGGCTGACAAAAGACGCCGACCAGCTCATGCTTCGACGCATGAAGAGCTTTTAAACAATCCACCGAAAAATCCGGTGTACCCATAAATGCGATGCGCATTCGTCAATCATCCTTTCCCTGTCGTCTTCTTCTGACCTCTTCCGCGGTCAGCGTTTTCTCCTGCTTGTCTGTGTAGAGAATTCCTTCAAGATGATCAATCTCGTGACAGAAGCATCTTGCTTTCAATCCCGTTCCCTCATAAAGCCTCCACTGGCCTTTTCTGTTCTGCGCGCGGAGCTTCACATAATTCGGTCTCTTGACAAGGCCCCATTTTCCCGGCAGTGAAAGACAGCCTTCGCTGTCCTCCTGTTCACCGGAGGTCTCGATAATCTCCGGATTGATCAGCTCCATGTAGCCGTCGCCCACATTGATCACAATGGCGCGACGCAGAATACCAACCTGAACGGCAGCCAGTCCGGCGCCCTCGGCCTTATCCATTGTTTCACGCATATCATCAAGCAGGCAAGCTAATTTTTCGTCAAAATTGACCACCGGTCTGCTTTTCTTTCTCAGAACCGGATCGCCAACCGTTACAATTTTTCTGATTGCCATAAAAATACCTCCCAATCTATATCAGGTTTTCGGGATTGATATCCGCCACAAGGGAAACCCCCGAATCATTCTTATCCTTACCGAATTCAATCAAAAGCTCGGAAATCATCTTCCGGAACGCCTTTGTGTTTTTGCACTTTACTATCAGTCTATACCTGAACTTATTATTTACCTTAGAAATCCTCGGCGGCATAGGCCCGAGAACAATAATTTTTTGCTCGGGATACTCTTCTTCCACCTTGGCGCGGAGCTTTGACAAAAACTGCCGTGAGGAATTGAGAGCCTTGACTTCATCTTCACTGACAAAAACAAGACTGCACAAATCGCAAAAGGGCGGATAGATCATCGTTTTTCGGATAATGATTTCATTCTGATAAAATCCGTCATAATCCTGTGCCTGCGCCAGACGAATGATGTGATTTTCCGGCGTCAGTGTCTGAATGAGAGCCGTGCCCATGCTTTTTCCCCGGCCGGATCTTCCGACGACCTGTGTGAGTAAATCAAAAGTGCGCTCCTCACTTTTATAGTCGTCATTATATAACTGCTGATCGGCATTAATCACGCCCACTAAGGTAACATTTTCAAAATTCAGTCCCTTGGCCACCATCTGCGTGCCGAGCATAATGTCATATTTGCCCTCACCAAAATCAATCAGACCTTTTTCAAAGGCGTGACGGGTGGAGGTCGTGTCTGCGTCCAGGCGTAAAACTTTTGCTTGGGGTAAAAGTTTCTCCAGTTCCTGCTCGATGCGCTGGGTACCGTAGCCCGAATAGCGAACGGAATTTTTTCCACACTCAGGACAGGTCGAAGTCAATGGCGCGGAATAACCGCAGTAGTGACACATCAGCCGGTTATTCGCGCTGTGATAAGTCAGGGAAATGCTGCAATAAGGACAGCAGACCACACTGCCACAGCTGTCACAGGCAACGAAAGTATTGAATCCCCGACGGTTGATCAATAAAATAGACTGTTCTTTTTTTTCGATGTTCTTTTCCAGTCGTTCGAGAAGCTCAGAACTGATATTGTATCGGTTTCCGCTGCTTCTCTCCCTCTTCATGTCGACAACCGATACCTCGGGTAACACAGCGTCGCCGTAACGCTCCGTGAGCGTTTCCAGGGAATATTTTCCCCTTTTGGCGTTGGTGTAACTCTCAATACTGGGCGTCGCCGAAGAAAGCAACAACAAAGCGCCGTGGCCGGAAGCACGAAAACGAGCCACATCTCTCGTGTGATATCGCGGCGAGGACTCGGATTTATAGGTGTGTTCCTGCTCCTCGTCAATGACGATCAGACCGATATGAGAAAAGGGCAGAAATACCGCCGATCTTGTTCCCACGGCAATCTGAACCTGGCCTTCTGCCACACGCCTGAATTCATCGCGCCTTTCTCCTGCGGAAAGCGCACTGTGAAAAATCGCGACCTTATTGCCGTAGCGCCCCCGGAAAATGGCCATCATTTGAGGCGTCAGAGAAATCTCCGGCACCATGACGATGACCTGCTTTCCGTCGGCAATCACATCGTCAATCAGCCGCAGAAAAACCGAGGTTTTTCCGCTGCCGGTCACACCGTAAAGCAGGCTGACACCTCCGCCGTTTTGGTATTTTTGCAGCAAATGATCGTAGGCTGTTTTCTGCTGTTCAGTGAGTATGATATCTTCTGTGGCACGGTCCGCCTTGATTTTGTTTTCCGGCACACGATAAACGGGAGTATCCCTTATTATCAGGATATTCTTTTTTTCGAGGGCCGCCACTACAGATGAAGTGACGCCGGCAAAATAGCAGATATCCTTTACGGTGGCGCATCCCACATCCCGAAGAACGGTGACGACGCTCTTTTGCTTTGCCGTCAGCTTTAAGTCGTCCATATCTTTTATTTCCGGCGACAATTCTGCCGTTTTGACGCTGGCGTCTTTGAGAAGTCTGGAAGCGTCGTAATTTTTAATGATGAGCTTTTTCGCCGTCAGTTTATCGAGGATGCCACAGCTTTTGCTCAGACCGAGGCTCGCATATATTTTATCCGCTGTCTCAAATTTTTCCAGAGAAAGCATGTATTCATACACTTGCTTATCGTCTTCACTGAGAGAAATATTTTTATCGCTTTTGACAGCAAAATAGCTGACTGCCGTCTTAAAGCTGACGCCGGCAGGTATCTGCACGCGCACCGCTTCATAATAAGTGCAAAAATATCTTTCTTTCAGAAATTCCGCAATTCTGAGATTCTCTTCGGTCACGATCAATTTATCATCGAGAACACTGAGAATACTCTTGTAGTTGATTCCCTCTTCTTTTTCGGCTAAAGCAAAAACTACGCCCTGCCTTTTGGCAGCGGCTGAACGGCCGAAGCTGACCAAAACGCGGGCGCCCGGGATAACCCGAGAGCGAAGCTCTTCGGGTATTAAGTAGCTGTAAAAAAGGTCAAAATGATATGCAACATTTTCAATGGCAACCAAAGCAACCGTCTGCTCCATATCACTTCACTTCCCTTAATGTTAAATATTCTTGATTTCTTCCGGCTCGCAGATCGTCAGCTCGCCGTCAAGAAATTCATCCAAAGCGTAGGAAACGGGTTTTTCCGTTCCGCATTTTTCGCTCAGAACAGGATCCTCGCTGATGTCTCTTGCTCTCTTGGCAACGGCGATAACCAGTGAATATCTGCTGGTCTTGTCCTTTAATAATTCTCTGAGATCAGGGTTAAGCATTGTTTATTACCTCACTTAATTTATTTTGCATGGAACTGATTTTAAGCTCCTCGGCTCTGATGATCGCCATACAGTCATCAACGGCCTTATCAAGCACATCATTTTCCACAATATAATCATACTCATCAGCTCTGACAATCTCTGCTCTGGCAATGCTGAGACGGGCTTTGATCGCGTCATCGCTGTCTGTTCCCCGGCCGCGCAGTCTTTTTTCCAAGGCTTCAAATGACGGAGGAATAATAAAAATCTTAACGGCGTCGGGAAAAATCTTCTTGACATTTTCGCCGCCTTCAACCTCGATGATCAAAAAGACCACCTTGCCTTCACGAAGCATTTCCCGAACCGGTGACGCCGGCGTACCGTAATAATTACTGCCGTAAACGGTGTATTCGAGCATATCGCCGTTTTTGATGCTTTTAAGAAAATCTTCACGGCTCACATAGTAATAGTTCACCCCGTCCTTTTCCCCGGGACGGATCTGCCGTGTGGTCATAGATATGCTGCGGCAGGCTCTGCCGTCCATTCTTTTGATCATTTCAGCAACAACCGTGTCTTTCCCACATCCTGAAGGCGCCGAAATCACAATCAGCTTTCCCTTCTTATTCATCGGCACAGTCCTCCTCGCAAATCCCGTTCTCGGAATCGAGACGGTTTGCAACGGTTTCACACTGCAGATAAGTCAAGATAACATGGTCACTGTCCATAATAATAACCGCCCTCGTTCTTCTGCCCTGCGTGGCGTCGATCAGAGTGCCCCGTTCCTTACATTCCTGAATGATTCTTTTTATGGGCGCGGAATCAGGACTGACAATGGCCACCAGACGCTGGGCATTGATCATGTTGCCGAAGCCGATATTGATTAATTTCATAACGCATCCACCTTATTCGATGTTTTGAACCTGTTCTCTGATTTTCTCTATTTCTGCCTTGATGTCGATCACTTTTTTGGCAATGGCAACATCCTGGGCTTTGGAGCCGATGGTATTGGCTTCGCGGTTAAATTCCTGAACGAGGAAGTCCATTTTCCGGCCGATGGCCGTTTTGCTTTCCATAAATTCATGCATCTGCGCCACATGACTTCTCAGTCTCACGGTCTCTTCCGCAACAGCGATCTTATCGGCATAGATCGCTGCCTCCGTGAGCAGCCTCTGCTCGTCCACGGAAACATCGCCGAGAACGCTCTTCATTCTTTCAAGGAGCTTTTCGTTATATTCTTTCACCGTTTCCGGTGAACGCTCTTCGATAAAGCTGACATTTTCAAGGATCAGATCACAGCGGGAAAGAATATCATCTCTGAGTTTTTCGCCTTCCTTTTCGCGCATGGCAACAAAGGAAGCGACAGCCTCATCGGCAACACTTTTCACCGCCTGCCAGATTCTCTGTTCATCAGCTTCGCTCTTATGAACGGAGAAAATATCGTGATATTTGGCAATGGTGGAAACCGTCACATCATCGGTCAGGGCATATCTTTCACTGAGTTCACGAAGCGCGGCAATGTAACCTCCCGCAAGAGAATGATTCACACTGACGATGCAGTCATCGGATTCCAGTTCCTCGATCTGAACATAGCATTCGATCTTGCCTCTGGAAACACATGACTGAACATAACTTTTAAGCTTTTCATCAAGGAAGCCGTAATTTCTCGGCACACGCGATGAAAAATCAAAATACCTGTGATTAACGCTTTTGATCTCGACAGTGATGCTCATGCCGTCAATGTTCTCCTGAGCTCTGCCGAAGCCTGTCATACTCCTGATCATTTCCATTCCTCCAACATAACGGAATCAATTCTATATATCCGAAACAGTAGTTATCTAATTAATTATATCTTGTTTTTGACCGTTTGTCAAACAAATATAGGCTTTTGCGTCATTATTTACAGCACTGACCCATCAGCGCCGTGGGAATATCACATTCATAGCCCCGATCGGTCTTGATAAATCCCATCTTATGCAGTATATCTTTTACGCTCTCATCGGTTACGAGAGCCATGTAATAACCGCGCAAGGCGGCATAATTCAAAGCACTGCGAATCAACCCCTCAGCCGTGTAAGGCTTGTCCGAAGTATATGTTACCTCGGATATTACTGCGTATTTTTCTTCGAGCGCCAGGATACATTGACCGCAGGACACACCGTTTTCCTCGGCGGTAAAGTCTATATGCTTTTCTCTTTCTTCACCTTTAAAAGTTATCATATCATCACACCTGTGATTATTTCATTTTTCTGTCCATATCGGCGGCAAGCATCAGCTTTCTGACCTCTTCCTCCGTCAGATAACGCCAGGATCCCTGCTTGAGCATTCCGAGTTTTACCGAGCCAATAGCCGTACGCTTGAGGCGTGCCACCTCAAGGCCCACTGCTTCGCACATTTTGCGGATCTGACGGTTCCTACCCTCGTAAATGATGATCTCCAGCACCACTCTGCCCTCTTGTTTGGTGATGACATGAATCTGAGCCGGAGCCGTCATTCTGCCGTCGATTTCAACGCCCGTTGACATTTTGATGAGCTGTTCCTCACTGACCGAGGGCCGCACAGTAACACGATATGTTTTGGGTACATGCTTCGTGGGATGTGTCATTGCGTTGGCAAATTCACCGTCGTTGGTAAACAGAAGCATACCCTCGCTTTCTCTGTCAAGGCGTCCCACGGGATAGACTCTGCCGGGCACATCTTTGATCAGTTCTGCCACACATTTTCTGTCCATTTCATCACTCATGGTGGTGATAAATCCTCTGGGTTTATGCAGAAGAACATAAGTATACTGCTTTTGTTTGACGATTTTCTTTCCGGAAACAGTCACCGTATCTTTGTTCGGCGTGATTTTATCACCTATGGCGGCAGGCTTGCCGTTGACCCTGACCTTGCCCTCACTGATGAGTTCCTCACTCTTTCGCCGCGAAGCGACGCCGCATTCAGCGAGATATTTCTGTAACCTGACTTTTGCGTCTGCCATAATTGTTTTCCTTTCGATACAGGGTAGCGGTTAAAGCCGAAACACCGAAAGTACAAATAAAGTATTACTTTCAGGCTGGGTTCGGGTTATTCTTTTCACCCTATCTGAATATATCTTTTATCTTATCCCAAAGGCGCGAAAAAAAACCGCGTTCTTCTTCGGCAAGGGCCTCTATATTGCCGGCGGAAACGATCGGCACCTCGGCTAAAAGGTTCTCACCGCGCAGAAACTGCACCCTTCCGACAACCTCGCCTTTTTTGATGGGAGCGTAGAGAAATTTCGGCAGAAAGACCTTTTGGGTCGTCTTGCTATCACTGCCGATATAATCGAGTGTGATTCGATCCGGACTGGTGCGAAGAGCCACGCTGTTCCCACAGCCGCCGACAACGGTCACCGATTTCGGTATCCGCGGAACATATTCCTCATGCTTTGCCAAAGAATAGCCGTAATCATAGAGCTTGCTGTGATCGTTCCAGTCGTCGGGCGCATTCAGCGTCACGGCTATCAGAGTGATCCCCTCCCGTTCACAGGCGGAAACCAGGCATCGACCGCTTTTTTTGGTGAAACCGGTCTTGATACCAAAAACGCCCTCGCAGGAGCGCAGTAGCCTATTGTGATTCGAGAAAGTTACCTTGATACCGGGTTCAATATAATCAACGGTTTTGGTCTTACTGGAGCAGATTTCGCGAAAAGTCTCGTTTTTGATGGCCGCCGCAGCCAACTTTGCCATATCGGCGGCTGTGGTATAATGATCCGGACTGTCCAGTCCCGACGCCGTGACAAAATTCGTCGAAGTCATACCCAGCTCATGGGCTCTTTCATTCATCATGACGGCAAAATTTTCTTCGCTTCCTGCCAGAAAAGTGGCCGTCAGCAAGGCCGCATCGTTACCGGACTCCAAAAGCATACCGTAAACCAGTGCTTCCACTGTCAGCTGATATCCGGGCTTCAGTCCGATGGAAGTGCCCTCTGTCAGCAGCTTACCCGCCGTGACAACACAGTCTAGCTTGCCGGATTCCACAGCCAGCAGCGCCGTCATGATCTTCGTGGTGCTGGCCATGGAGCAGACGGTGTCAGCCTCTTTCTCACAGATAACAGCCCCAGTGTCAGCGTCTATCAGGATAAAACGCTGAGCGCTCACGGAGGGAAAGCCTACTGCTGTTACCGGAAAGGCTAAAAGCACCATCAGTATAAAAGTAGTGAATATCTTTTTTATCAACAAAGCAACCACCTGCCGATTATATTAATATGCAGGCGGTTGACTTTAAATTAATAAATTTTGAAATTACAGCTCTTCTACGGGAGCCTCGGGAACATCCTTCTTGGTCTTATTGATAAGGCCGGTAACCTTGTCAAACATTTCGGGAACAAGGTTGACAACTCTTTCAGCCGCGTTGTCATAGGCGGTGATATGCTTGAGAGTTACCTCTCCGCCATTGATAACGAGGAAAGCCACGGGTGTGATGGTGACACCAGCTCCGCCGCCGCCGCCGAAAAGCTCGTTACTGCCTTTGGAGGGGAAGTCGGCGCCGCCGGAGGCAAAGCCGTATGTAACCTTGGAAACGGGGATAATGGTTGTGCCGCCCTCGGCATAAATGGCTTCGCCGATGATCGTGCTGGTATCAACCAGATCGCGGATCTTGTCGATTGTGGAAGCGAGAATTGCACCTGCTGATTTTTCTGACATGATTTATTTCATCCTTTCATTATTTACTGAGTCAATTATTTACTGTTTACCGGCTCAGCACTTTGAGGCTGACCGTCGGTTGTCTGCGGATTTTTATTTTTGGCACCCTTGAGGAACTTCAGCAACACCTTGAAAAGGAGTCTGAACACCATAGCGATGGTGGCGTTGATGATCTTCCTGACGGTGATATTCATGTCAATATAAAGCTCGCCCTCGGTGTTATTGGCAAGGAAGTCGGGCTCCACATTGACCTCATATTTTCTGACCAGATGATGGGAACAGATATAGCCGAACACCGGATAAACCTGCTGACAGGTCTTGCCGTACTTGATGGCAGTGGCTGCCGCGTCACCGGTTCCGACACTGATATAAAGCTCAATATCATCAAACACGATACTCTTAAATATTTTTCCGCCGTATTTTCCTAAGATTTTGCCGAGATTTGTGATGACAGTCATCATGCCGTCATAGCCGTTTGCTTTCACCATCTCAAGAATCGGATTCGGTTTTTTCGGCCCATCGGGTTCTTTCGGCTTTTCCTCCTCCGGCGGTTTCTCTTTTTTGGCCTTTGGCTTCTTTTCTTTTTTCTTTTTGTTCGGATCCGTCGGCAGGATATTCAGCTTAATAAACAGATATCTGATGCTGACATTGATTTTGTCGTCAAACCCCAAAGAAACATGAACGGGGATCGACAAAACAAGAATGAAAAAAGCAATAATTCCGAAGAGGATACAAAGAAAAATCTGAAAACCTGTCACTTTTTCACCCCTCTTACTTTCTCAGTATATATGTTACTCTAAATTTTGATTTTCGTCAACCTTAATTTCAAAATCTGTTGCCTTTGCGCTGAAATTTTTCTCATTTTTTTCTTCCGTTCCCTCAGCATCATCCTCTTTTGTGCTGTTTTCCTCCGGAAGAGGCGGCAGTTCATCAAGAGATGAAATACAAAAACAGCGAAGAAATTCAGGCGTTGTGCCATAAATCAGCGGACGGCCGGGAAGATCCAGCCTGCCTTTTTCTTCGATCAGAGACTTACTGCACAGCGAAGAGATGACGCCGGAGCAGTCCACGCCCCGAATCTGCTCAACAAAAGCCTTAGTCACCGGCTGATTATAAGCAATGATGGCCAGCACCTCAAAAGCCGCCTGAGAAAGGGGTGCGTTCTTTTTCACTTCAATGACGCTGCGAATACTGTCGGCAAATTTTCGTTTTGTACAAAGCTGATATCTGTTTTCCAGCCGCAGCAGACAAATACCGTATTCATCGCTTTCATATTTTTCGCCCAGTTCTCTGAGAGCCTGCTCAACGATGATCTCGTCGAGCTCAAGGGCAACGCATAAACGCTCAATTTCAATAGGCTCCCCCACTGCAAAAAGCACCGCTTCCAGCAGAGGGATTATTTCACAGTTTTCCATTTATTTAACCTCTTCCTTTTCGTCTGCGGAAAACTCACTGACAAGCAGTTCGCCGCCGTCGTCCTCAGGATCCACTTTCACCACCTGAGCTTTGTCGCCGAAGCCGTAGACCTTGATCCGGTTCGCCTTGATCAGCTCAAGCATGGCAAGAAAGGTCGCAACCATTTCGGAGCGTGAACCCGTGTCATAAAAAAACTCACCGAATTTTCGTTTAATACCGTGTTTCAGCTTGCCGAAAACACCGGAAACCCGAGAGCTGACCGAAACAATTTTTCGGGAAACGATGGCGGAAAAGGCTTCCAGCGGCGGCGGCAGCTTGCGCCTGGCACGGCCGACGGCCGCTATATAGCTTCTGAACAGTTCATCGCTCTCATGGAGTCGTTCATATTTTTTATCGGTCTCAATTTTCATAGTGTCTCGGTAAAAATAATCAAAACCCTCGGCGGACTCAGAGAGCTTCGCCGCCATGATCTTACAGTCACGGTATTCCAGCAATTCACCCGTCAGCTCGCTTTTCAGCTGCTCGGCCTCCTCATAGACAGGAAGCAAGGACACGGACTTAATGTAGACCAGCCTTGCGGCCATTTCCAAAAAGTCGCTGGCGATCTCCATGTCCGCTTCTTCCATACGGCGGACATAATCCACATATTGCTCCACAAGCTCGAAAATCGGTATATCGTTTATATCCAGCTTATGCTTGCTGATCAGGTGCAAAAGAAGATCGAGAGGACCTTCAAAAACATCTAATTTATACTGTATTGCTTCCATCGAATCGTCCTATCAAACAAAAATCATTGAACAGAGCTTGAAAATCAGTCTCTGTATTGCCGTAGTGGCAATGGAAATCGGTGTATCCAGCACTCCGGTGACAATCAGCAGAAAGACGCCTAACACAATATAACGCTCATACTGCATGACTTTATAGTAATACTTGGAGGGGATCAGCAGGCTGAGTATGCGCGATCCGTCAAGAGGCGGAATGGGAATCATATTAAACACAGCCAGAGAAATATTGATCTGGGCGGCCAGCATGAAAAACATCGCAATGTAATACATCATCTCATTGGAAGCCAGCTTGAAGCCGAATAGGCAATAAAGGAACATGAAGATGATGGCCATAATGATATTGGAAACGGGACCTGCAAAAGCCGTCAGCGCCATGTGCTGTCTGTGTTTGCCGCGCTTGAAATTATTCATATTGACAGGCACAGCCTTGGCATAGCCAAAACCGACGAGCAATATCATCAGAGCGCCGAGAGGGTCAATATGCGCCAGGGGATTCAGGGTCATTCTGCCCTTGAGACGGGCGGTCTCATCGCCCAGCTTATAAGCGACAAAAGCATGGGCATATTCATGAATCGGTAAGACGCAGAAGATGATAAAAATTCTGACGCATAGATTGATCACAAGATCTATGGACAGACCGTTACGAAGTAAATCAAAAATCATGTATCCGGTTTCTTCCTTCCTATAACTATTCTCTGTATACCGTTGAAATCCTGCAGGATTTCAGTGTGAAAATTTATTTCCGAAAGCAGCTGCGCGATAGAAACTGCCTGATCTTCGCCGCATTCCACAGCGATCAAACCGTCATCTTTCAGCAAAGCGGTCCACCTGTCAACCAGCACGCGATAAAACATCAGGCCGTCCACTCCCCCATCCAGAGCCATTTCCGGTTCTTTCTGCACCTCCTGCTGGAGAAAGGGCAACTCTGCACTTCTGATATAAGGTGGGTTGCTGACGATCACATCACATTTCGGAAAAAGAGAAAGCGTCTCCTGCGACAGGACATCACCATGAATGATTTTTGCACTGCCTGCAAGGAGTGCGTCGTTATTCTTTTTGGTGTATTCGATAGCTTTTTCGGAAAGTTCCAGAAGCCAAACCTCACTGTCGCTTCGTTCCGCTTTCAGCGTAATGCCGATACAGCCGCTTCCTGCGCAAAGATCGAGGATAACGGGAGAAACCTTTCCATCAATCCGGCTCAGAACGGCCTGACACAGTTCTTCGGTTTCAGGGCGCGGAATCAGCACACCCTCACCGACAGAAAAAGTTCTGCCCATAAAATCCCATTCGCCGAGAATATACTGCAAGGGGATTCCCCGGCATCGTTCACTGATCATTTTTTTCGCCTGGGCCATGTCTGCCGCGCTCAACTCGCCGTACCCTGCCAGAATGAAAGATGTATAATCCAAACGAAGCACCTGCTGTAGGATCATTCTCGCCTCAAAGTCAGCGCTTTCCGTTCCGGCTTTACGAAGCCTTTCTGCCGCAGACTTCAGGTACTCACGCAAAGTCATATAGCATCGTCCTTGGGATCATCTGTGATGACCGCCTGAAAAGCGGCAAGAGCGACTTCAATCATGTCGTCGTCGGGCTCCTTGGTGGTGAGGCGCTGCATCCAGAGACCCGGTGCCGACAGAACCCTGACAAGAAGATTATCGTGTCTTCCGGCGTATTTTATAAATTCATAGCTGATTCCCGTCACCAAAGGTAAAATCAATATTTTGATCAGCATCCACACCAACGTCTGATTGCGCAGCTCTGGAAAAGCAACGGAAATCACCGAAGAAATGATCACGCTGATAATGATGATCACGAAAATGAAACTGGTGCCGCAGCGCGGATGAAACCGCGACTGCTTACGGACATTCTCAACGGTGAGTTCCAGACCGTTCTCATAGCAAAAAATCGTCTTATGCTCGGCGCCGTGATACATAAATGTGCGCCTGATGTCTTTCATCATGGACACCGCCGCCAGGTAGATGACAAAAATGATCATTCGGATGATGCCCTCAAAGAGAGCGCGGTAATTTGTGAGCGTTTCCCCGGCGAGTTTGTTGATGAAATTGACCGTCACTGTAGGAAGATAGAAAAACAGCGCAAAGGCAAGCAAAACACCGAGAACAGAAGCAACGGCCGTCAAAGCGCCCATCACTTTCTTACTCAGATGCTCACTGAGCCATTTATCCAGCTTCGATGAGTTTTCGTCGCTTTCCTCGATATCTTCGAGCCCTGACTTTTCCGCGGAAATCATCAGGCACTTATATCCGAAAACCATGGACTCTATGTAAGCCACCAGTCCGCGGATCAGTGGCCAGCCGAAGGGCTTAAACTTGTCCTTGGCATGCTTGAATTCCAGCATCTGGGTGTCTATTCCGCCGTCAGGCATTCTGACAGACAGCGCGGCTCCTTTCGGGCCGTTCATCATGATGCCCTCGATGAGGGCCTGTCCGCCTACGCTGGTTTTGTGCAGTAATTTATTGTTACCCATTCATTCAGACCTCCTTGAAATTGACCGGCAGAATGATCTCAACAGTGGTTCCCTGACCGACTTCGCTGGAAAGATTCAGCTCTCCCCTGTGCATTCTCACGATTTCATCTGCCACGGCAAGGCCGATACCGGTACCACGTACGGTGTTATTGGCCTTGTAAAACTTTTCCTTGACATGAGGTAAATCCTTCTGCGGAATTCCGCAGCCGGTATCACTGATACTTATTTTAACATATTTTTGAATTCTTGCAACCGAAATTTCAATCTTTCCGCCGGGATTTGTGTATTTTATGGCGTTATCAATAACATTGATCAGGACCTGGCGGATTTTATCTCGGTCACATAGGATCGTCAGCTTCTCATCATCATATTTCGTGAAGGTCAGACTGATCTGCTCGTCCTCTGCTTTGCTTTTATAAAAAGTGTAGATATCTTCCGTCAGTGCAGAAAGATCAACCTCACAGACGATAATTTTAATATCGCCGCCCTGCATACGGGAAAAATCGAGAAGTTCCTCCACCATGGAGGAAAGTCTGGCGGTTTCGTTGACGATGATCCCCAGTCCCTTGTCGAGAATCTGACGGTCAGAACCGACCTTCATCAGGGTCTCTCCCCAGCCCTTGATGGCCGTCAAAGGCGTTCTGATCTCATGAGAAACCGTGGAAATAAAGTCGTTTTTCATTTTATCAATTTCA